>DAHVTI010000007.1 GCA_027324255.1 Bryobacterales bacterium
ATCCTGATTGCGGCGCTGCCGGCAGGCGCGGCCAAGGATACCTTCAAAATCTCGGGCTATGTGGGGCGGTCGTCGGTGGAAGCAGCCTCTGGAGTCGCCGTCAATCTGCTGGAGGCCGAATCCGGCAAGGTTCTCGACACCGTGCGCACCGGCTTCACCGGGCGCTACAAGTTTGAAAACCTCAAGCCGGGCCAATACACGGTACAGGCCAACGAACTGAAGCTGGAGGTCGTTCTGAAATCGAAAGACCTGCGGCTCGATATTGACTTGAGCGCGAAGGACGGCTCCATGAGCTATGTCAAGGCGGAGGACATTCAGAAGTTGGCGAGTTCCGCGGCAGCGGCGGCCTCCGGCGCCGCGCCCCCGGCGGGCCCGAACAATCCTCAACTGATGGCGGAGTTCGCGGGCAACTATTGGGGCTACTCGGGAAGCACGGAAAGCAGTTTAGCGCTTTGTCCTGGCGGAACGTTCAGGGAGCGGTCCGAGGCCGGCTACTCGGCCACGTCTCGCGATAGTCTGGGCAACCAGGCGATGGCGTGGGGTTCCGCCAGCCAAAGCGGAGCTCGAGGTAACTGGAGCATTCAGGGTGATGCCCGCCAAGGGAAGATCCGCCTGTCATACACGGGTGGTAAGCAGTCCGATGTGGCGTACCGGCAGGTAGACCAGGGCTGCTACAGCTTCAACGGCCGAACCATGTGCCGCAAGGGAGCAGCGTCCTGCCAGTAGTGGACGGGGCCGGTGCACCCGGCCGGCCGCTTTCACCGCACTAGAGCTGCGCTGCTCATCAGTCAGGGGGACTGCTTCCGGCGGGGACGGGAACTGCGCTCCTGGTGGCGCGCGATGGCGCTGTGAGGACTCCATGGGGCCGCGGATGAGGCGGGAAGCGCAGTGGATGGCATGCGCTCCGCTGGAGTGGCCCGGCGTCGGCATCCTATGGCGCCCGGCGTACGGCTCTGCCCGGCAACGGCGGTTTCGCCCGGATTTACCGCCAGTTGAGCCTCAGACACTGCCTATTTCACCCAAATGGATGGTAAAGCGAATTCACACGGGATACGAAATTCTTCTTGCGGCAACCGCAATTGTGTGTCAAATTAGCTCACATCTGTCACAGTGTGGACTTCAGCGTAATGTCAGACAGACGTAGGGTGTGGCGAAAAATAGTCTCTGGCGAACTCAAGATTCACTGGAGCGATGAGATCGGGAATTATTTCTACATTTCAGGCTCGTGGTGTGATCTGGCCGAATTCGGAGGAGCCCTCCAGCTCAAGCGGCCCGTCAAACCGGGAACAACTGTCAAAATCGAAAGCTCTTGGCTTCGCCAGTCGGGTCAGGCCGTCGTGAAGTACTGCGAGGCTGCTGGTCCGTTCTACCGCCTGGGTCTCGAATTTGTCGGTGGAACCGTCGGTCAACCCGTTGAAGGCCCGGCTGCGCAACCGGGGGGTGTGGGCCGCGTCGCGGAGGCGTGCCTGTATTGCCGCTTCCTGTTCCTGCCGGGCCTGGGCCGGTGCCCGCGCTGCGGCAAAGCACGGCCGGGGAACCTGGCGTGCCGCCTGTGCAAAGTCAGTGGGCACGCGCAGGTTGTCAACGCCTGCGCCGTGAACGGCTTCGAACCGGGCACGGATCGGAGCCGGACCTGGCCTGTCCACCAGTCCTGCCTGGACAGCCTGCGCGGAGAGGTACGGGCTTCCTTCTCAGTGCTCCGCTGCCCCGTCTGTTGCGGGGATGTGGATCTCGGCCTCAACCACAATGGGCACCCGCCCCAGCCCAAGCGCTGTCCCAGGTGCGGAATTCCGCCCGCGGCGATCGAGGCCGGTTGGAGGAAGCGAGACCATCCCTGCGTGATCTGCTCGCTCCCCATCTATGAGATCATCCACGCCGTTTGGGCTGGCGCCTGCGAGGCGGCGCGGTCCACCAGCGATACCCTCTTCCTGCACGACGTCCACAGGTTCTGTGCGCTTCGCCTGGGGGTGAAGGGTTAGCGGCCGGGTGCCTGAAGAGGCCGGCTCGTTCCGCCGGCCCATGCCGACGCGCCCGCGAATCCTGCCGGCCCCCGTGCGCCCCCGTAGATGGAGCGTGCCGCGTGCGGCCAAGCCTGCCCATGCGTGCCCTTGCCCCGAAAAGGGAAAAGGGAGAGGCCGGCGTCATGACGCCCGCCTCTCCCCTTGGGATCCTCCCCTCCTGATCCAATCCCCAGCTACTCCTGCTGCAGCCCGCCGCCGGTGTCGCCCAGCTTCTGCCGGTCTGCGCCCGTCGAGGCCACCTCGGCCCGCTTGTACTTCGGCACGCTCACGTAGCCGGACACGCGGTTCTTGCTCACCTTGTTCACCACCAGTTCCAGCGGCTGGTGCCACTCCGGCGCCGTGATGTATACCGGCTCGTAGAGGTTCACGCTCTTCTTCTCCAGCTTGTTGTCGTCCACCAGCATCTCGATGTTGTAGCGCTTCCGCTTCACGTCCGCCTTGCGCAGCGCCAGGCCCACCGGCCCGATTCTCTGCGCCACCTTCGACTTCGGGATGTCGAACTCGTAATAGTCCCGCTCGCCCCGGCGCCGCAGCTCCGCCACCTCGTCCGAAGTGCGCGCGATGGAGCCCTTCAACTCGTCCGATGTGCGCGTGATCGATCCGTTCAGCTCCTCCGACGTCGAGTTGATGCGGCTCTCCAGGTCGGAACGGGCCGCATCCACGCTGCGCTGCGTGTCGGCCAGCTTCTGGTCCTGTTCGGTGACCTTCTTTTCCAGCAGGCTCAGGCGCGGATCCTCCACCGGCGGCTTGGGCGCGGCCCTCCTGGCAACGGGCCGCGAGCCTGCCGGCCTTGTCCGGACCGGCGCCGGCGCAGCCGCTGCCTCCGCCTGTTGGGCCGCCGCCCGCTGCTCCGCCGCGGCGATCGCGGAGGCTGCCTCCCGCTCCCGCGCCGCCACTTGCTCCCTCAGCGTCTTCATCTGCATCTGCATCTCGGACACGGTCTCGAGATTCGCCTTCTGGGCCGCCGCGATGCGCGTCGCCTGGTCGTGGCTGTAGAAGCCGAATCCGATGCCGGCCAGGCCTGCCAGCAAAGCGCCCGTCACCAGCCAGGTCGCCGTCTGATTGCGTTCCGTTCCCTGGGGACGGCCGGCTGCGCTGTCGTTATTCTCGGGGGTGGGCTGCATCGTGCTTCTCCTTTTTCTCCAAACGCGTTCTTGCGCTGTGGTTTACCCGCAAGCGGCTTGCCATCGCCGCCAGGCGACACGGAACGCATTGTACAGCCAGGACTTAGCGTTCCTGGGCGGTCGCGCCGCAGTCTCCGGCATGGCTCCACCGCCGGACCTTCCCCGGTAAAATCAACCAGCCCGTCCAGAAAGAATTGCCAGTCGTCCGCCCTCAGTCCAGCCGCCCCAGCCGCCCGCCCACCGTCTCCGGCTCCAGTGTCAGCGAGTCGAAGTACATCAGGTTGTCCTTCCCCGCCTCCGCCGGGTGGATCGCTACCCGCAGCGCACCTTTCTTCGGCAGCGTCACCAGGCCCAGGTCGAACGACTTGTACTCGTACCAGTCGCCCGTGGCCGCCACGGCCTTCTCCAGCCTTTGCCCCCCCAGCTCTATCACGAACTTTCGCCCCGCCCACTCCTGCCGCGCCGCATACCGGATCCGCGCCCGGTATCTCCCGGGCTGGCTCACCAGCAGGTCCCAGCTCGCCTGGTCCTCCGGCTTCGACCACCGCCCGATGTGGAACTTGCCGTCGCGGTTGAATCGCTTCATGGCGCCTCCGGCGGTCTGGCCGTTCACCATGTCCAGGTGGAACGGCGAGTCGCTCCCCTGCGTCACCGGGTCGAGCACTGCCTCCGGCTTGCCCGCCACCTCCAGCACCACCACCGTCGAGCCCTCGTCCCAGCCCTGCGCCGGCAGCTTCACGCCCGCCACCCCATCCTGCCGCGAAACCTCCAGCTTCTGCCCCGGCGCCTGCAGCAGCCACGCCGACTTCACCTCGTTCCGCAGACCGCTCACCCGCAGCACCCCGTCGCCCGGCCGCTGGAACGCGTGCAGGTACACCCGCTCGCCTTTCACCGTGCACCGCCCCCACGCAAACTGCCCCACCGGGCACGCCGCCGTGCCGTAGATGCTCTCGCCGTTCTTCCTCATCCACTCACCCACCCGCTCCAGCACCGCCGCGCTCGGCGCCGGTATCGTCCCATCCGCCATCGGCCCGATGTTCAGCAGGTAGTTGCCGCCCTTGCTCACGATCTCCACCATCCGCTGGATCACGTTCGCCGGCGTCTTCCACTCCTGGTCGTACCTGTTGTAGCCCCACGTGCCGTTCAGCGTCTGCGGCGTCTCCCAGTACTCGTCCAGGCCGCCCGTCGGCATGCCGTTGTCGTTCATGTTCTGGTAGTCGCCCAGCAGTTCATGCGCGTAGTTGCCTACGCGGCCGTTGATCAGGCACTGCGGCTGCAGTTCGTGCACCAGGTCGATGAAGCGCTGCGCCTGCGCCGTGGTGTCGATGCCGCGGTCGAACCAGATCAGCCCCAGTGGGCCATACGAGGTCAGCAGCTCCCGCATCTGCGGCAGCGACTTCTCCCGCAGGTACTTCTCGAAATCCTTCTTCGCCGGATCGTAGTCCCAGTGGTTGCCGTAGCCGTTCGCATCGTCCCAGTCCTCGCGGTGCGAATAGTAGACGCAGAACCGGATCCCTTCCTTCCTGCACGCCTCCGACAGCTCCTTCACGATGTCCCGCTTGAACGGCGTCCAATCGACAATGTTGTAGCGGCTCACCTTGGAGTGGTACATCGCGAACCCGTCGTGGTGCTTGGCCGTCACCACCAGGTACTTCATCCCCGCCGCCTTCGCCAGCTTCGCGAACTGCCCCGCGTCGAACTTCACCGGATTCAGCCCGTGCGCCATCTCGCGGTACTCGGCCACCGGGATGTTGAAGCGCTGCATGATCCACTCCGCCTCGTCGCCGGAAGGCGTGCGGTGGCCCTTCCACTCCCCGCCCAGCAGCGCGTACGGCCCCCAGTGCACGAACATGCCGAACTTGTCGTGCCTGAACCACGCCATGCGGTCGCTGCCGGCGGCCGGCTCGGCCGCCTCCGCGGGCAGGCAGGCTGCTCCTAATAGCAACATCATCCACAGAGATTTCCTCGCGTCCATCGTTCCAGCCTCCAGGTCGGGTTCGGCCGCCGGGGCGGCCTGAGCCTTCACAGTATATCGGCTGGGGATGAACGCGCAGCCCGCCCTGCCGCCCCCTACCGCCCCGACGAACCGAACCCCCCCTCGCCGCGCCGCGAATCCCCCAGCTCGCTCTCGTCCCACTCGATCGCCTCGTACCGCGCAATCACCATCTGCGCGATCCTGTCTCCCTTGCGCACCTGGTACGGCTGCGTGCCCAGGTTCAGCAGGATCACCCGGATCTCTCCGCGGTACCCCGGGTCGATCGTCGCCGGCGCATTCGGCAGCGTGATGGCGTGCCGTAGCGCCAGCCCGCTGCGCGGCCGGATCTGCGCTTCGTAGCCCGGCGCCAGCTCGATCGCCAGCCCCGTCGGAATCAGCCCCGGCGCCTGCGGCTCCAAAAGCACGTCTTCCAGCGCCCGCAGGTCCAGCCCCGCGTCCTCCTCCGGCCCGTGGGCGTACACGGGCAATTCGGCATCGGGGTGCAGGCGCTTGACGCGGATCTTCATGGGTATTCATGATAACAACCGTGCCTCGTGTCATCAGCGTCGGGCCCATGCCGCCCGAAAAACTCGCCTATGCCCTGGCCCGCTACTCCCGCTCCCCCGACTCCATCCACGACTCGGTGCGCTGGGTCGCCGGCCACGATTCCTCCAGATTCCTCGAGAGCTTCTACTTCCAATACGGGCACGCCTCCATCGCCGACCTCGGCCACCTCGCCCTCAGCTTCGAAGGCGTCAGCGAAGTCGCCGCCATCGAAATCGAGGATGAACCCCTCTGGGACGGCCAGGCCCGCTCCTCCCGCTACCAGGACTTCTCCCGCTCCGGCTTCGTCACCCCGCCCGGCCTCGATCCCGCCGCCGCCGCCCATTACACCAGCGCCGCCGCCGCCCTCCTCGCCGCCTACCGCGACATCCACGCCCGCATGGTCGGCCACCTCTCTTCCAAGCTGCCCAAGCCCGATGCCATGAAGCCCGACGCCTACCAGCGCAATATCGCCGCCCGCGCCTTCGACGTCGCCCGCTACCTGCTCTTCCTCGGCATCCCCACCGGCGTCGGCCAGGTCACCAGCATCCGCACCCTCGAACGCCAGATCCGCCGCTGGAAGGCCTCCGAGTACGCCGAGCTGCGCGAGCTTGGCGCCGAAACCGCCGCCGCCTGCGCCGCCCCGCCCCAGTGCCTGCTGCGCGAAGGCGAGCCCGTCGAGCCCCTCGCCCCCACCCTCGCCCGCTACGTCGACCCCGATCCTTACCCCGCCCAGGCCCGCGCCGCCCTCGCCGCCTGGGCCGCCGCCGAACTGCCCGAACCCTCCGCCCGCGCCCCCGAGCCCGTCGAACTCACCAAAACCACTGAGCCGCTCGCAGACATCGCCGCCACCCTGCTCTACTCCGTCACCAGCCGCCCCTTCGCTGACCTCCACGCCACCGTCCTCGGCTGGAGCCGCGCCCGCCAGGCCGAGGTGCTCGATGTCGCCCTCCAGTCCCGCTCCCGCCGCGACGAGCTCCTGCGCGAATTCCGCGGCGGCCCCTACGCCTTCGATATGCTCATCGACATCGGCGCCTACCGCGATATGCACCGCCACCGCCGCTGCCACCAGACCCGCCAGCCCTTCACCTGGGAGCACGGCTTCGCCACCCCTGATGCCATCCGCGATGCCGGCCTCGAATCGCTCTACTGCGGCGCCCTCGCCCAGACTCGCGCCGCCGCCGCCGCCCTCCCACCACTCGCCTCCCACTACCTTTTGCCCTTCGCCGCCCGCGGCCGCTTCCTCTTCAAAATGGATTTCGCCGAGGCCGAATACATCTCCAGGCTCCGCAGCGGCGTCAAAGGCCACTTCAGCTACCGCGACATCGCCTGGCGCATGAAAACCGAGATGGAGCGCGTCGAGCCCGAGCTCGCCCGCCTCATCGACGCCACCCCGCCCTGGGTCGAAGACCCCCTGGTCCGATAATTTCCTGCGGCTCGCGCGCGCTTTGTGATATTCCTACGAGACGCGAGGATCACCATGCAGGAAAATGCCAGTCTGGCCGCGGCGCTGACGGTAGTCGCCGGAGGGCTGCTCCACGGCAGCTTCGCGCTGCCCATGAAGAAGATCGCCAACTGGAAGTGGGAAAACACCTGGCTGGTGTACTCCGTCGCCGGACTCATCGTCCTCCCCTTCGCCCTCGCCCTCGCCACCATCCCCGCCCTCGGCGGCGTCTACTCCAACTCCGCCGCGTCGACGCTGGCCCTCATCGTCCTCTGCGGCATCGGCTGGGGCGCCGGCTCCACCCTCTTCGGCCTC
>DAHVTI010000019.1 GCA_027324255.1 Bryobacterales bacterium
CTCGAAAAGGCCATCCGATTCGCCCAGGCCATGGGCGCGCCCGTCGTCAACACCGACGAGGGTATCCGCCCGCAGTGGCTCGACGACGAAGAGGTGTGGCACGTGATGCGCTACACGCTGAAGAAAGTGCTGCCCATCGCCGAGCGCTACGGCATCGCCGTAGGCATCGAACCTCACCAGTCGCTTTCGAAGACCACCGCCGGGCTGCTGCGCATCGCCACTCTGGTGGATTCGCCCATGCTGCGCGTGAACTACGATACCGGCAACGCCTTCCTGGGCGGCGAGGATCCGTACAAGGGCCTCGAAGCCGTCGCCGATCGCGTCGTGCACATCCACGCCAAGGACATCGCCATTCAGCAGGCCGAGGAGGAGAAGGGCAAAGTCACCGGCACCCCTGTCGGCTGCGCCTGCGGCGACGGCGTCATCGACTGGACGCGCGTGGTGCGCATTCTGAAGGCGCACGGCTTCGACGGCGTGCTCTCGGTCGAATGCGGCACCCCGCTACAGGCCGAGCGTTCGCTGCGGCACCTGGACGAGGTCATCGCCCATGCGTAGCCTGCTGCTCCTGCTCACCGCGGCGGCCATGGCGCAGCAGATCGCGCCCGTGCCCGACAAGTTCTTCTTCGAAGAGGGCAAACTCCGCGTCCTCATCCTTACGGGCCGCAACAACCACGACTGGCGGGCCACCACGCCGTTCCTCCGCTCGGTGCTCGAAACCTCCGGCCGCTTCGACGTGCGCGTCACGGAGGAGCCCTCGGGCCTCTCCGCCGCCGCCCTGCGCCCCTACGACGTCCTGGTGGTGAACTACTGCGGCCCGCGCTGGGGCAACCCGGCCGAAAAAGCCGTGGAGGAGTTCGTCCAGTACGGCAAGGGCCTGGTTGTGGTCCACGCCGCCAGCTATCCGTTCGGAGAAACCGCGGTGCTCAGCGAGCACATGGGCCGCACCGGCGTCTTCCAGGAGCCCTGGGCGGCCTGGGGCAACATGGTCGGCGCCATCTGGTCCGACACGGATCCGAAGACCGGACACGCCCAGCGCCACGCCTACCAGGTGAACTGGCAGGACGCCCAGCATCCCATCGCCGCCGGCGTGAAGCCTTTCACCGTTTCCGACGAGCTCTATCACAACTTCCGCCTCAAGCCCGGCATTCACATCCTCGCTTCCGCCATCGACTCGCCCGCCGTCGGCGGCAATGGCAAGGACGAGCCGCTGCTGTGGACCAGGCCTTACGGCCAGGGCCGCGTCTTCCACACCGCCTTCGGGCACGACGTCGACGCCATGCAATCGCCCGGCTTCGTCGCCACCTACGCCCGCGGCGTCGAGTGGGCGGCCAGCGGCAGCGTCACCCTGCCCGCGCAGATCGATCTCAACCCGAAGGACCCCGACGCCGTGCGGGCGCTCCTGGTCACCGGCGGCCACGACCACGAAACGTCCCTCTACGGCGCTTTCGAGGGCTGGCGCGACATCCGCGTGAACGTCGACCCCCAACCCGCCGCCTTCCGCGGCGACCTGCGCAAGTCCTACGACGTCATCGTGCTCTACGACAGCATCCAGGTGGACCAGTTGCCCGAGAAGCACCGCGAAAACCTGCGCAACTTCGTCGAGTCCGGCAAGGGCCTGATCGTGCTCCACCACGCCATCATCGATTTCAGCGCCTGGGAATGGTGGTGGAAAGAAGTCGTCGGCGGCCTCTATGTGCTGAAGGCTCACGACGGCATGGAAGCGTCTTCCTACCTCCACGACGTGGAACTCGTCGTCACTCCCAGGCCCGGCCACCCCATCACCAGGGGCCTGCCGCCGATGCGGATCTTCGACGAGACCTACAAGCACGTCTGGCACCGCCCGGACGTGCGGGTGCTCCTCACGGCGAACCATCCCACCAGCGATGTCGAAATCGGCTGGGTGAGCCCCTACGAGAAGTCGCGCGTGGTCTATCTGCAGCCCGGCCACGGGCGCGATTCGCACGAACTGCCGTGGTTCCGGCAACTGGTGCGGCGGTCGATTCTCTGGGCCGCGGGCCGCTAAGTACTGCGAAGCCCGCGCGGCTGCGCGGGCTTCGTGACGGATCTGCTCAACGGCTGGAATGCGCCCGCTATTCGGCGGGGGTTTCGGCGGGGGCCGCTTCCTTCACGGCGTGCTCGAACAGGAAGTTGAGCGTCTTCTCCGTGACGATGCGGTTGACGATGTTGTTGATGCGGCCATCCTTCTCCAGCTTCATGCGCGCGGCGGCCACCGGCTCGCGGTTCTGGCGCGCGATGCGCTGCACTTCGCTGTCCACCTCTTCCTGCGTGGCATGGAGGTGTTCGCTGGAAGCGATCTTGCCCAGCAGCAGCGAGGCCTTGACGTCCTTGGTGGCCCGCTCGAGTTGCGATTCGCGCAGCTTCGACCAGTCCAGCTTGATCTTGCTCACGTCCACGCCCTGCGCCTGCATCGAGCGCAACTGGTTTTCCACCGTGCTCTCGATCTGGTTGTCGACGTAGGCTTTCGGCACCGGGAATTCGTGCATCTCCACCAGCCGGTCCACCAGCGCGTTCTTGGCTTCGGTCTGGGCCTGGTGTTCGCGCTCCCGGAAGATCGATTTGCGGATCTCCTCGCGCACTTCGTCGATGGTCTGGAAATCGCCCAGATCCTTGGCGAACTCGTCGTTCAGCTCCGGCATCTCGCGTAGCCGGATCTGCTTCAGGGTGATGCGGAAGCGGACGGTCTTGCCCGCCAAGCGCTCGGCCGCGTAGTTGTCGGGGTAGGAGATCTCGGCTTCGCGCGCGTCGCCCGGCACCGCGTCCCGCAGCGCGTCGGTGAACTGCTGGAACGTGTCCTTGCCGCCGATCTCGATGTTGATGTCGTCCTGCTTCATCTGCTCGCCGTCAATCCCGGAGAGCGATTCGAGCGACACCAGGCAGTGATCGCCGTCCACCGCCGGCCGCGGATCGACGTTCACGAACTGGGCGCGGGATTCGCGGATGCCGTCCAGCCGCTCGTCCACATCCTGCTCGCTGACCACCGGTTCGGAATAGGTCACCCGCAGGCCGCGGACATCCTTCAGCTCGATCTCCGGCGCCACTTCAAACTCGGCCTTGAAGTGGACCGCCTCGCCCTCGTGGAAATGCAGGTCCTTGATGTTCGGCCGGCTGACGACGTGCAGGCTTTCCTTTTCGCACTCCTTCTCCAGGTACTGCGGGACCAGGTTTTCCAGCGCCTCCTGCCGGATGTCGCCCATGAACTTCGAACGGATGATGCTGGCCGGCGCCTTACCGGGACGGAAGCCCTGAATATGCGCCTTGGCGCGGACCTTCTCCACCACCTTCTCGATCTCGGCGGCGACGGCCTCAGCCGGAATGTGGATGTCAAGGGAATGCTTGCAGCCTTCAATGAGTGCCAATGGAAAACCTCCAAACGCCGGACGGTGCGCCGGACGGATACAGCCGGACAGAAGTGGGGCGCGCCGCGGACGGCGCGCCCCCGGGAAGGGTTAGCGGGACGACGCGGCGATACGCGCGTCTTCGCGCAGGGCGGCCGCCTTGTCGGTGGCTTCCCAGGTGAAGGTCGCTTCGCTGCGCCCGAAGTGGCCGAACGCGGCGGTGGCGCGGTAGATCGGCCGCCGCAGTTGCAGGTGGTCGATGATAGCGCGCGGGGTCAGCGGGAAGTGGGCGCGAACCAGTTCGGTCATGCGCTCCTCGTCCACCAGGCCCGTGCCGAAGGTGTTCACCAGGACGCTTACCGGCTCGGCCACGCCGATGGCGTAGGCCAGTTGCACTTCGCAGCGCGAAGCCAGGCCCGCCGCCACGATGTTCTTGGCGATGTAGCGCGCCATGTAGCAGGCCGAGCGGTCCACCTTCGTGGGATCTTTGCCGGAAAACGCGCCGCCGCCGTGACGGCCCATGCCGCCGTAGGTGTCCACGATGATCTTGCGCCCGGTCAGACCGGTGTCGCCGTGCGGACCGCCCACTTCAAAACAGCCCGTCGGGTTGATGTGGAACTTCGTGTTGGCGTCGATCATCTCCGCCGGAACCACGGCCCTGATGATGTGCTCGCGAATGTTGTCCACCAGTCCGTCCGGCATCGCGTTCTTCCTGGTCGGGTGCGGATCGTGCTGCGTGGAGACCACGATGGCATCGATGCGCGCCGGCTTGCCGTTGGCGTACTCAACGCTCACCTGGCTCTTGCCGTCGGGACGGAGATGCGGGAATTCATTGGCATTGCGCGCGTTCGAGAGCCGCCGCACCAGCTTGTGCGCCAGCATGATCGGCAGCGGCATCAGTTCGGGCGTCTCGTCGCAGGCGTAGCCGAACATCAGGCCCTGGTCGCCGGCGCCGCCGGTGTCCACGCCCATGGCGATGTGCGGCGACTGGCCGTGGATCAGGTTCATCACCGAGCACGACTTGTAGTCGAAGCCGTAGTCGGAGCAGGTGAAGCCGATGTCCTTGATCACCTCCCGGGCCAGGTCGGGAATGTCCTTGAAAAACTTCAGGTTGGTGGTGGTGATCTCGCCGGCGACAATGCAGGTGCCGGTGGTGACGAGCGTTTCGCAAGCGACGCGCCCGGTGGGGTCTTCTTTCAGAATCGCGTCAAGGACAGCGTCGCTGACCTGGTCCGCAATCTTGTCCGGATGTCCTTCTGTGACGGACTCCGACGTGAAAATGTGACGGCTGACGTCGGACAATGCAATTCCCTCCTGGGGATCGGGATATACCGCCTTGGATGCTCACACTGAGGCCTGCTCGGCGGGAAACACCATTCTTCAGTCTATAGGAGCGGTTTCGGAAGCGTCAATGCAGATACCCCAAGCGGCGACTCCGGCCGTCGAGCGGAGCCAATGCAGGGGCGAACGGCTGCTCCCGCCCTTGTCTGGTCCTCCGTAGCGCGGTTTACTCGTCGCGGTGCACCGTGGCCCGCGTAAAGGCGGGCATGCAGACAGCAATGTACTCCGCCCCCTCTTCGCGGGGCGTCGAATAGCGCACCCATTCCCCCGCCTTCGTGTGGATCGCCTGCCCGGCTTCCACCTCCATCACCCCCCTTTGTATTCCACCCTCAGCATGCCCTTTAGAACCACGGT
>DAHVTI010000022.1 GCA_027324255.1 Bryobacterales bacterium
TCGCTCAGGACTACAAAACCGGCCGTGTCCTCATGGTCGGCTTCATGAACCGCGATGCCTTCGAAAAGACCGTTGAAACCGGCTTCACCACCTTTTACAGCCGCTCCCGCCACAAGCTGTGGATGAAGGGCGAATCCTCCGGCCACCGCCTCGTCGTCAAATCCATCCAGACCGACTGCGACAAGGACTGCGTCCTCGTCCACGTCGAGGCCCTCGGACCCGGCGTCTGCCACGAAGGCTACCAGTCCTGCTTCTTCCGCACTCTCCAGGACGGCGAGTGGAGGGTCACCGAAGCCCAGACTTACAACCCCAAGGAGGTCTACTAGCCATGAAGCTCAAGCTCGGAATCCCCAAAGGCTCCCTCGAACACGCCACCGTCGACCTCTTCCGCAAGGCCGGCTTTAACATCACTACCTCCTCGCGCTCCTACTTCCCCGCCATCGACGACCCCGACATCGAGTGCATGCTCATCCGCGCCCAGGAGATGGCCCGCTACGTCGAAGACGGCGTGCTCGACGCCGGCCTCACCGGCCGCGACTGGGTGCTCGAAAACGAAGCCGACGTCGTCACCGTGGCCGACCTCATCTACGCCAAGCAGTCCTTCGGCAAAGTCCGCTGGGTCCTCGCCGTGCCCGAGTCTTCTCCCATCCAAAACGTGAAGGACCTCCAGGGCAAGATCATCGCCACCGAACTCGTCGGCGCCACCAAACGCTACCTCGCCCAGTACGGCGTCACCGCCAAGGTCGAGTTCTCCTGGGGCGCCACCGAAGTGAAGCCGCCCCATCTCGCCGACGCCATCGTCGAAGTCACTGAGACCGGCTCCTCCTTGCGCGCCAACAAGCTCCGCATCGTGGAAACCGTCATGGAATCCAATACCCAGCTCGTGGCCAACAAGTCCTCCTGGGACGATGCCTGGAAGCGCCAGAAGCTCGAAGACATCAGGATGCTCCTCGAAGGCGCCATCAGCGCGCTCGGCAAGGTCGGCCTGATGCTGAATGTCCACAAGGACAACCTCGACGCCGTCCTCGGCGCCCTGCCCGCTTTGAAGAACCCCACCATCAGCCACCTCAGCGATGGCGAGTGGCTGGCCGTCAACACCATCCTCGACGAATCCACCGTGCGCACCATCATCCCCCGCCTCAAGCAGGCCGGCGCGCAGGGCATCGTCGAATACCCGCTGAACAAGATCGTGATGTAGTCATGCTGCGCATCCTTCCAGCCCAAGACGCCGGCCGCCTCCTCCAGCGGCGCGCCGCCCGCATGACCGAAGCCGAAGCCACCGTGCGGCCCATCCTCGACGCCGTCCGTACGCGCGGCGACAAGGCCCTGCTGGAGTACGCCCGCCACTTCGACCAGTTCGACCGCCGCTCCGTCGCTGTGCCCCAGGCTGAACTCGACGCCGCGGCCGCGCGCCTCTCGCCCGCCTTCCGCAAGGCGGTCCAGACCAGCGCCCGCAACGTCCGCGCCTACGCGCAGCTCCAACTGCCGCAGGCCAAGAAGGCCAAGCCCGCCCCGGGCCTCGAACTCAGCCAGATCGTGCGCCCGCTCGATTCCGTCGCCGCCTACATTCCCGCCGGCCGCTACCCCCTGCCCTCCACCGTCATCATGACCGTCGTGCCCGCTGCCGTCGCCGGCGTGCCCAACATTATGGTGTGCTCCCCGCGCGCCGTCGACGGCATCTTCGGCACGGCATCGCTCTTGAAGGCCACCCGCGTCTTCCAGATGGGCGGCGCCCACTCCATCGCCGCCTTCGCCTACGGTACGCGCACCGTGCCCAAGGCCGACCGCATCGTCGGCCCCGGCAACATCTACGTCGCCGCCGCCAAGAAACTCCTCGCCGGCGAAGTGGGCATCGACTTTGTCGCCGGCCCCACCGAGATCCTCATCATCGCCTCCGAGGCCAATCCCGCCTGGCTCGCCGCCGACCTGCTCGCCCAGGCCGAGCACGACACCGACGCCTCCGCCATCCTGCTCACCACCCCGCGAACGCTCGCCGAAGCCGTCGCCGCCGAAGTAGAGAAGCAGTTGGAGACCCTGCCCACCGCCCCCACCGCCCGCGTGGCCATCAACAGGAACTCGGCTGTCATCCTCGTCGACAACGACCAGCAGGCCGTGGAACTTTCGAACCGCTTCGCCCCCGAGCATCTCTCCATCCACGACGCCCGCCTCCTGCCGGGCATCCGCCACGCCGGCAGCGTCTTCGTCGGCCCCTACTCCACCGAAGCTGCCGGCGACTACGCCTCCGGCCCCAACCACGTGCTGCCCACCTCCGGCGCCGCCCGCCTCCGCGGCGGCCTCTCCGCCGCCGACTACGTCAAGGTGATCAGCGTCCAGAAGCTCACCCGCCAGGCCCTGACGGCGCTCACTCCCGCCGTCACCACGCTAGCCCGAGCCGAAGGCCTCGAAGCCCACGCCCGCTCCGCCGAGATCCGCCAAACTCAGCCAGCCAAAGTGGGGCAGGCCTCCAGGCCTGCGGCCGGCCTCCAGGCCGGCCCCGCGAAGGAGCCCAATGCCTAAGCCCCGCCCCGCCGTCGTAAGAATGGCCCCCTACTCGCCGCCCTCCTCCGGCCGCGAAGGCAAGCTCCGTCTCGACTTCAACGAGAACACCGTAGGCTGCTCCCCCCGCGTCCTGCAATTCCTCCAACAGAAGCTCAGCGAAGAGCAGCTCACCATCTACCCCGAATACGAAGCGACAAAGCACGCTTTGGCGGACTACTTCCAACTCCCCGAGTCGCAGTTCCTCATCACCAACGGCACCGACGAAGCCATCCAGGTGATGATCAACACCTACGTCGACAACCACGACGACGTCCTCATCCTGCACCCCTCTTACGCGATGTACAGGTTCTACGCCGAAGTCGCCGGCGCGGACGTGCGCGAGCTGAGCTACCGCAAGGAGGATCTGGCCTTCCCCGTCCGCGGACTGATCTCCAGGATCCGCCCCAAGACCAAAGCCATCCTCATCTCGAACCCCAACAACCCCACCGGCACCGCCATCGGCATCGGCGAAATCGTCCGGATCCTCGAAGCCGCACCCCAGGCCGCCGTGCTGATCGACGAAGCCTACTACGAGTTCTACGGCGTCACCGCCCTGCGCCTCATTGACCAGTACCGCAATCTCTTCGTCAGCCGCACGTTCTCGAAGGCCTTCGGCATGGCCGCCCTCCGCGTCGGCTGCCTCTTCTCGCAGGCCGCCAACGTCCAGTTCATGCACAAAGCCCAGTCGCCCTACAGTGTGAACATGCTCGCCGCCCTTGCAGTGCGCGCCGCCGTCGAGGATCGCGAATACGTGGACAACTACGCCCGCCAGGCCGTCGAGGCCCGCGAGCTCCTCTACCAGGGCTTCGAAAAACGCGGCATCCCCTACTACCGGAGCCACGCCAACTTCGTCCTCTTCCAGGCCGGCCGGCGAGCCGTCCCCGTCCGCGACGCCCTGCGCGCCCGCGGCGTCCTCGTCCGCGACCGCAGCTACGAACTCCCCGGCACCGTCCGCGTCACCGCCGGCACCGCCGCCCAGGTCGCGCGCTTCTTCGCCGCCTTCGACGAGGTGTGGCAGTGAAGCCCCTGCTCGTTTTCGACGTGGACGGCGTCCTCGCCGAGGTCACCGAGTCCTACCGCGAGACCATCACGCAAACCGTACGCCACTTCACCGGAGCCACCGTCCTCAACGCCCGCATCCAGGAGTACAAGGACCAGGGCGGTTGGAACAACGATTGGGAACTCTCCCATCGCCTCTGCCGCGATCTCGGCGTCGAGGTCCCTTACCCCGAGGTCATTGCCCGTTTCAACGACATCTTCCTCGGCGCCAACTACGACGGCCTGATCCTCCGCGAGCAGTGGGTCCCTCGCAACGGCCTGCTGGAGCGCCTTGCCGCCAGCTACGGCCTCGCCATCTTCACCGGCCGCCCCCTCGACGACCTCAGCCACACACTGCGCCGCTTTGCCCCGGCTATCGCGTTTGCGCCAGTCATCGCCATGGAGAGCGTCACCCGCCACAAGCCCGATCCGCAGGGCCTGCACCTGATCATGGAACAGTGCCCCGGCGCCGCCGTCATCTATGTCGGCGACACGGTGGACGACGCCCGCGCCGCCTCGGCCGCCCGCGTCCGCTTCATCGGCGTCTCCCCCAAGCCCGCCACCGCCGCCCTGCTCCGCGCCGAAGGCGCCGCCGCCCTCATCGGCGACATCAACGAAATCGAAGGAGTCCTGCCCGCATGAGATCCGCCACCATCAATCGCATCACCAAGGAGACTCAAGTCCGCGGCGCCCTCAAGATCGAGGGCAAGGCCCGATACGAGATCTCCACTGGCGTTCGGTTTCTCGACCATATGCTCGAGCTCTTCGCCAAGCACGGCGGCTTCGACCTCACCCTCATCGCCCGCGGCGACCTCGACGTCGATCAGCACCACACCGTCGAAGACGCCGGCATCGTCCTCGGCCAGCTCTTCTCCCAGGCCCTCGGCGACCGCAAGGGCATCAACCGCGCCGGCTACTTCGTCCTGCCCATGGATGAAACCCTCGCCGTCGCCGCCGTCGATCTCGGCGGACGCCCCTACCTCGTCTACGAGGACAAGGTCAAGACCCGCCTTGTCGGCGACCTCCAGGCCGAACTCCTCGAAGACTTCTTCCACGGCTTCACTACCCACGCCGGCGCCAACCTCCACGCCAAAATCATGCACGGCCGCTCCAACCACCACAAGGTGGAAGCCATCTTCAAGTGCTTCGCCCGCGCCATGAAGTTCGCCTGCTCCAAGGACGCCCGTCTCAAAGACCAGCTCCCCAGCACGAAGGGACTCCTATGATCACCGTCGTCAACTACGGTGCCGGCAATCTCCGCTCGGTCGAAAACACGCTCGCCGAACTCGGCGCCCAATACTCCATCACACAGCAGGCCGCCGGCATCGAAGCCGCCGAAAAGCTCATCCTCCCCGGCGTCGGCCACTTCGGCCAGATGCTCTCGGCCCTCGACGAGCTCGGCATCCGCGAGGCCCTCGTCGCCAAGGCCAGGAGCGGCACGCCTTTCCTCGGCATCTGCCTCGGCCTGCAGGCCATGTTCGAATCCAGCGAAGAAGCCCCGGAACAAAAGGGCCTGGCGTTGTTTGAAGGCGCCGTCCGCCGTTTCCCCGCGCACCTCCGCTGCCCGCACATGGGCTGGAACGAGATCGTGCCGGTGAAGGACTCCCCTCTCTTCCGCGGCCTCGGCGCCAAGCCCTACGTCTACTTCGCCCACAGCTACTACTGCCCCGTGGTCGAAGCGACGGCCGCCACCTGCACCTACGAGTTGCTCTACACCGCCGTCCTCCAGAGCGGCAATGTCTTCGGAGTGCAGTTCCACCCCGAAAAGTCCGGCCCCCTAGGCCTCCAGATCATCCGCAACTTCGTCGAGTTGCTCCAGCCAAATGTGGGGCAGGCCTCCAGGCCTGCGGCCGGCCTCCAGGCCGG
>DAHVTI010000008.1 GCA_027324255.1 Bryobacterales bacterium
GTTGCTGACGTCGGAGAAGCAGCGCTTGAGGCGGAGGCTGTCGGCGAGGTCGTCGGCGAGGAGGCGGCGGAAGGGGGAATTGGTTTGGAATTCCTGGTGGACGGCGGCGGCGATGGGATCGTCGATGGCCGGTAGGAGGCGGCCGGGGTGGCCGGTTTCCGGGTAATGGGACATAGGTTCAGACTCCGGTTCGGATTGTAGGCCCGGGCAAAGCGAACATATTGCGAATATCCTTGGAAGTAGTTGAATTCAGGGCGACGATTTGTGTTTCAAGGTTGTGAGGCACTTGCAGAACTCCGTTGAAAACGGCTTGAGCGGGGGGCGTCGAGTGTGCGCAAGGCCATCGCGGGGGCCGCCGGAGACATGCGAGCGGGAAGGAAGACGGATCAGGAGGGACCGGGTCCAGTGGGGGGCGGGAAAGGAAATCAGGAGGCCCCGTGGGAAGGAAGGGCCTCACCCATATTGGGGTATTGACTATTTTTTCTCACTTTGGGATAGCCGGTGGAGGATTTGCGGGATAGGATTAGAGATCATCGTGGAGGAGATTTTGCCTGCCGCAACGATCAAGGCTGCCTGGATCCGCTTCCTGTTCCCATTCCTGGCGGAGGCTAAGGCGAGTAAAGGCTGGACAGAGCCTTGGAAGCAGGCGGACACGCGATTTCTGGAGGCCGGGAAGGATCGCGGGGAAGGCCAGAGCGCGTTGCGGATGTGGTCGGTAGGGAAGGCGCACGCGACCTCCGCGGAGGTATTGTTCCCCGAGGCGCAAGCGTTTCTGTACGGGGGGGAGAGGCTTGGGTGCAGGCACCTGGCGCTGCAGCAGGCTTACTGGCAGAGCCGATTTGGGAACGCGGTGGAAGTAGAGCGGGCGGGCAAGGGGGGGACGTGGCAGAGCCTGGGCCGAATGACGGCGGATCCGGGCTGTGAGATGTATTTTTCGCCGATGGGGGCAGGGGTATTGTCGTTCGGGTTCAGGATCGAAGTTGACGGAGAAGGGGGAGAAGGCGGCTCGGACGGGCAGATGGCGCAGGTACTGGAGATGTGTTACCGGCTGGCGCAGGAGCACAAGAGCAAGTGGGCAACGATCCGGCGGGAGAAGGGGCGGAAGCCGGAGGAGGAGCGGGTGAGCTTGAAGGAACTGGCGGAGGAGTGGCTGGAACCGTTGGGAAAAGATTACTGGCGACCGATGCAGCAGAGGATGCTGGCGTATTCCGTGGTGGTGTTCGACGGGGATGTCGATTTTCTGGAGGAGAGCTGGAGGGAAAAGACGGGGGCTTTCGCGAGAGGGCTGAGCCGGGTTGAAGAATTGCGTCACGCGCGGACGGGCGAGAGGGGAGGCTCGATGGTGGTGGATAGCAGGCACTGGAGCCACGTGAGCGAGCAGGGGGCGGCACACCTGTTGGCGGAACAGTTTAAAGGTGCGGGTTTCGACCCGCAGAGGGCGCATTCGGCGCTACACCGCCATTCCGTGCCGTATCTGATGGCGCTGATGCAGAGAGGGCTGCTGCTGCGGGTGAGGGGGGATTCAGTGGATTCGATTCTGAAGAGTCCCGGCGCGCGAGTGCGAGTGAAGGAGTTGAGGAAGGAACTGATGGAGCTATCGGCGGTGGCGATGTTGCCGGTGATCAGCGGGCGGGAGTCGATCAGCCGGCAATACGAACTGGCGCAAGAGGCGCTCCAGGTGGAGCGGTTGCAGACGCCACTGCTGAAGTCGCTGGCGGCACTGGAAGCGGAGGCGGCAGCCGGGGAGCAGACGCGCGTGCTGACGGCCCAGAAGAGGAGCCTGCGAGAGATCGCGAAGCTGCAGCGAAATACGGAGTTTGTGGAGGTGCTGCTGCTGGTGGTGTATGCGGTGGAATTGGCGAATGCGTTCAATGAGGGATTGCACGGCCGGATGAGCTGGTGGGTGAGTTTGGCGTACCTGGGAGGAGCGGCGCTATTGACCTACGTGGTGGGGGTGGGATTGCTGCTGCGGGAGGAGAGTGTGGGGAAGGAGGGGAAGGCGGGAGCGGAGAGGAGAAGAAAGC
>DAHVTI010000070.1 GCA_027324255.1 Bryobacterales bacterium
CGTCGGCGGCAGCAAGCTCCAACCCGTGCTCGGCATGCTCGCCTTCTCCGCCGCCCTCTCCTCGCCCTTCTTCCTTCTGGCCCTCTTCCCCTCGTTCCTCCAGAAGATGCCCCGCAGCGGCGGCTGGATGTCCCGCGTCAAAATCGTCCTCGGCTTCCTCGTCCTGGCGGCGCTACTCAAGTACCTCTCCAACATCGACCAGGTCCTCCAATGGGGCCTCCTCACGCGCGAGCGCTTCCTCGCCCTCTGGGTGGTCCTCTTCGCCCTCCCCAGCCTCTACCTCCTCGGCCTCCTGCCCATGGAAGGCATCCGCCGGGATGAAGAACTGAAACCCGGCCGCCTACTTACCGGCATCCTGCTGCTCGGCTTCGCCCTCAGCCTCGTGCCCGGCATGTTCGGAGTCCGCCTCGGCGAAATCGAAGCCTACATCCCTGCCCCGGCCGAAGGCTCAGCCCTCACCGGCGCGGCCTCCGCTGCCCCCAAATGGAATAAGAACGGCCTCCAGGCCGCCATGGCCCAGGCCAAGGCGGAGAACAAACGCGTCCTTGTCGCCTTCACCGGCTATGCCTGCACCAACTGCCACTGGATGAAGGCCAACATGTTCCCCCGCCCCGAGATCGCCCAAGCCCTTGGAACCTACATCCTGGTCGAACTCTACACCGACGGCACCGACGCCGCCAGCGAGCAGAACCAGCAGCTCCAGGACAAGCTCTTTCAGACCGTCGCCATCCCTTACTACGCCATCCTCGACTCCAACCAGAGCGTCGTCTCCTCCTTCCCCGGCCTCACCAAGGACCCCCAGGAGTTCCTCCGCTTCCTCAAAGCCGCGTCCTAACCCACCCGCGCATCAGGCCGGCCCGCGCCCCGCGGTCCTGCGCGCGCTCACCAGAGGCCCCCCAGGAGTTCCTCCGCTTCCTCAAAGGCGCCGCGTCTTGCCCCGGCCGCGCATCAGGCCGGCTCGCGCCCCACGGTCCAGCGCGCGATCACCAGCTCGGCGATTGTGTTCTCCGTCTCCCGGTCCACCTCTTTCCGCCACGCCTCCAGCCGCTGCTCCTTCAGGCTGTTCAACGCCTCCACCTGCCGCCGTGCCGCCAGCAGTGCCTCCCTCTGCTTCTCGATCCTGTCGCTCAGGCTCGCCGCCGCCGCCTTCAGACGGACCCGCTCCAGCCCCGCAAACCGGCGGTAGCCTTCCAGCGCCGTCAGTTCCTGCACCTCCACCACCTTCTTCAGCCGCAACTCGTCCATCACCCGCGTCTCTTCCTGGTCCAGCTCCCGCCACCGCCCCTCCACCTCGCCCTTCTCCGCCAGCAGGCTTCGCAGCAGCGCCTGCTCGGACTCGAGCCGCGCCTCCCGCAGCCGCCGGACCTTCTCTAGCGAAAACCGGAACTTCTTCACGGCCCGTCCTCCCTCCTACCGCTGCCGCCCGCCCCGCATGTCCTCCGGCAGCGCCGAGCACAACGACGCCATCCCCGCCTCCGTCTGCTCCAGCGTCGAAGCCTCCCGCGGCGCCTGCTTCAACAGCGCCTCCAGCGGGTGCTCCAGCCGCAGCGCCGCATCGAGTTTCGCGTTCGACCCCGCCGCGTAGGCCCCGATGCGGATCAGGTCTTCGGTCGACTGCAGCAGCGCCAGGGTCTGCCTCAGGCACACCGCGCTCTCCTTCTGCCGCGGCGAGGCCACCCGCGACGCCAGCCTCGACACCGATTGCAGCACGTCGATCGCCGGATAATGCCCCGCCTGCCCCAGCGCCCTCGACAGCACGATGTGCCCGTCCAGGATGCCGCGCACCGCGTCGGCGATCGGCTCGTTCATGTCGTCGCCCTCCACCAGCACCGTGAAGAAGCCCGTGATCGACCCTCGCCGGAACCGCCCCGCCCGCTCGAACACCCGCGGCAGCATCTGGAACACGCTCGGCGTGTAGCCCTTCTGGCTGGGCGGCTCGCCCGCCGCCAGGCCGATCTCGCGCTGCGCCATCGCCAGACGCGTCACTGAGTCCGCCACCAGCAGCACGTTTTTGCCCTGGTCCCGGAAGTACTCGGCAATGGCCAGCGCCACGAAGCAGGCCCGCACGCGCAGCGGCGACGGCCGGTCCGACGTCGCCACCACCAGCACGGACTTCCGCAGCCCCTCCGCCCCCAACTCGTGCTCGATGAAGTCCCGCACCTCGCGGTTGCGCTCGCCCACCAGCGCCAGCACGCACACGTCGGAGTCGTTGTTGTGCACCAGGCTGCCGAGCAGCGTGCTCTTGCCCACGCCGCTGCCGCCGAACACTCCGATCCTCTGCCCACGCCCGCAGGTCAGAAAGCCGTCGATGGCGCGGATGCCCGTCGTCAGCGCCTCGCTGATCGGCTCCCGCTCCAGCGGTCCCGGCGGCGCCGCCTGGATGTCGTAGTGGGCTTCGGCATTGATGGGAGGCCCTCCGTCCATCGGCCGCCCGAAGCCGTCCAGCACGCGCCCCAGCAACTGCGGCCCCACCGCCACGCGCGCCTGCCCGCTGCGGGCCGCGATCGGGTCGCCCAGTTGCAGCCCCGCGATCTCCTCGAGCGGCATCGACAGCACGCTCCCGTCCCGGAACCCGATCACCTGCGTCCGCACCGTGCGGCCGTCAGGCATCTGGATCTCGCAGAAGTCCCCGATGCCCGCCGCCGGCCCGCGCGACTCCACCAGCAGCCCCGCGATCCGCGTCACCACCCCGCAGCTCCGCACCGCCGCAATGCCCGCCACGGCCCGCTCGTAACGCCCGGCGTCGAACCACTCGCTCACCGGTCCCTCCCCCCCGGCAGCAGGTCCGCCAGGCCATGCGAAATCTCTTCGAGCTGCGTCTCCATCGAGGCGTCCACCGTCCCGCGGCTGGTCTCCACCACCACCGCGCCGAGCTCGAGCCCCGCGTCCGGCTTCACCTCAATCGCTTGCGGCGAGCCGATTCCGCCCAGGTGCTCCCGGACCTTGGCCGCATGCGCCGGATGCACCCGCACCACGGTCACCTCGCGCAGCGAGGCGTTCTCGAAGGCCGCCTTCACCAGCCCCAGCACCGCCTCGCGGTCCACCTGGATCTCCCGCCGCAGCACCCGCCGCGCAATGCCCAACGACAGGCTCACCACATCGCGCTCGGCCTCCTGCCGCAGCCTCGGCTTCAGGCCCGCCAGGGCTTCGATGGAGTGCGCCAACTGCCGCATCAGGCCGTCCAGCTCACCCAGCGCCTCCTTCTTGCCCGCCGCCAGCCCTTCCTGATACCCGCTGCGCCGCGCCCGCTCGGTCTCCTCGCGCAAGCGCTGCTCGAAGCGCGCGCCCGCCTCGCCATCGGCCCCCGCCAACTGGGCGCCTCCGCCCGCCCGCGCGGATGACTGGGAGCCCTGCACCGGCGTGCCGGCGATGGCCCACTGGATCTGCTCGGCATCCAGTTCCACGCCCGCGGGAATGATCTTCGAAGGCATCGGGCTACACCACGTACTGCTCGCCGACCGTCCCCTTCAGGCTCAGGACGCCCTCGGCTTCCAGTTGCCGGACGATGGAGATGATCTGCTGCTGCGCCGCTTCGACTTCCTTGATCTTCACCGGGCCCAGCGCGTCCATGTCTTCCCTCAGCATCTCGGCGCCGCGCTGCGACATGCACTGCAGGAAGTGGCTCTTCAACTGGTCGCTGGTCCCCTTCAGGGCCACCGTCAGCACCTTGCGGTCCACCCGCCCCAGGCACTCCTTGATGCCGCTCTGGTCGATCAGCAGCAGGTCCTCGAAGACGAACATCAGGTGCCGGATGGTCTCGACCAGATTGGCGTCCTCGTTCTCGATCTTGTCCAGAATCTCCTTGCTCGTCACCGAGTCCAACCGGTTGAACATCTCGGCCACCGCCCGCACGCCGCCGTAGGACTCGCGGCTCAATTCGCCGAGCGCTTTCAGCTTCTGCCCGATGATGCCGGCGATCTTGGAGATGATGTCGGGAGAAATCTGGTCCAGGCTCGCCATGCGCAGCGCCACGTCGGCCCTCATCTCGGCCGGCAGCGAAAACAGCAGCCCGGCGGCCTGCGACGAGCCGAGATGGCTCAGGATGAGGGCGATCGTCTGCGGGTGCTCGCTGTGGATGAACTTCGCCAGTTGCTGCGGGTCGGCCTTCTGCAAGGCATCGAAGCTGGCCGTCTCATGCCCCAGCAGCTTCACCAGCCGGTCCAGGATCTTCTTGCCGGCCTCCGGGCCGAACGCGCTGATGAGCATGCGGCGCGCATACTCCAGGCCGCCCTTCAGGACGTAATCCTGCGCCATGCTCATCTGGTAGAACTCGTTGAGGATGGCCTCGGCCTCCTCGGAGGTGATCGACGGGATGCGAGCCACCTCCTTGCCGAGCACCGCCACCTCTTCCTCGTCCAGGTGCTTGATCACCGCGCCGCTCAGCTCTTCGCCCAGCGTCACCATCAGGACCGCGGCCTTCTGCGCCCCGCTGTAGCGTTGGGCGGCGTCCTTTTCAGGCACGGCGTTGGTGATCATTGGTGGCTCTCCGTGATCCAGGTGCGGAGGAGCTGGGCGACGGCGGATGCGTCGGTCTTGGCCTGCTCGGCGATCACCTTCTTCAGCACTTCAGACTTCTTGGTCTGGGGGGGGAGTTGCAGCGAGAGGATGGTCTCGCGCTCCAGGCGCTCCTGCTCAGCCTTGTTGTGCGCGAGCATCTCCATGGCCTTGGCTTCGAAGCCCTTCTCGGGCGGGCCTTTCAACTGCGCTGCGCCGCCCCCCGGCGCGACGGCCCTGGCGCCCGGCTCGACACCGGCCACCGGCCCCTTGCCGCGCCGCAGCAGCATACGCACGAAGAGCCCCAGCGCCACTAGCAGCACCACCAGCAGGGCCGCGGCGGCCGCCAGCCAGACCGGCACCGGCGCCTGGTCGAACAGCGGCTTGAGCCAGGCCGGCGGAGTCCAGCCCGGCGACGGCTTGGGGATGCTGGAAGGCGCTTCGGGCGGAATCGCCGTCAGCGTCGCTTCAAAGGGCAGCGACTCCACCAGGATCTGGTCGCCGCGCTCCTGAGAGAAACCGACCACGCCGGCCAGCACGTCCCGGACCACCTTGAGCGTATCGGGCGGCGGCGGCTCCAGCACGCGCCTGGCCTTGGCCCCCGTGCCTTCCCATCGCAGCTTCTGATCCACCAGCACCGAGACCGAGATGCGCCGCAGCGTGCCCTGCGGCAGCTTGAGCCGCTTCACCACGCGGCTGGTCTGGTAGGTGGTGTTCTCGGTCTTGCGCGATACGCCGCCGGAGCCCGCCGCGGCGCGCGGCGCCGGCCGCGGCAGGCTGGAAGCCGTGCCCGGCACCCCGCCGCCGCCCGACGCGGTCCCGGTGATGTCTTCGGTCCGCTGCGACGTCAGCATCACGGATTTGTTCGGGTCGAAGGTCTCCTCGCTCTGCTCGCCGCTCGAGAAGTCGCACTCGGCGCTCACCCCGGCGCGGTACTTCTCCGGCCCCAGCAACGGATCGAGCGTGGCCCGGATCTTGGTGAGGTACTCCCGCTCGAGCGACTGCCGGTAGTCCAGCATGGCGCTGGAGGCGCCCGCCTCGTCGTCGAGCTGAGGGCGGGGCCTGCTCAGCAGGTTGCCGTTCATGTCGAGAATCGAGACCGCATCCGGCGCCAGGCCTTCCACGGCGCTGGCCGTCAGGTGCTGCACGGCGAGCACGTTCTGGGCCGACAGCGTGCGCCCCGGATGGAGCCGCACCATTACGCTGGCCTTGGCCGGCTGCCTGCTGTCCAGGTAGAGCGATTCCTTGGCGAAAGTGACATGGACGCGGGCCCGCTCCACCTCCGCCAGAGACATTACGCTGCGCTCCAGTTCGCCCTCGAGCGCCCGGCGGAAGTTGACGTGCTCGGCGAAGTCCGTGGTGCCCAGGTTGGTCTTGTCGAAGAGTTCGAAGCCCAGCCGGCCCGTGCGAGGCAAGCCGGCTGCCGCCATCTCCAGCCGCAGCTCCGCCACACGCGCCGACGGGACCAGGATGGCGCCGCCTTCGCCCACCTTGTATTCCACGTTCGAGGTTTTCAGCTTGGCGACGATGGCGCCCGCATCCTCCGGCGCCACGTTGGTGAACAGCGGGCGCAGGTCCCGTTCCTTGTTCCAGCGGACTCCGCCGACGATGGCGGCAACGACGGCGGCGACGGCCACCGCCAGCGTGATCTTCTGCCGCAGGGCAAGGCTGGCCAGAATGTTCCTGATCTGCTCCATGACGGCCTACCTGCCGGACCGGTCCGGGTTGCGCCCCCTCACAACGGCATCCTCATAATTTCCTGGTAGGCCTGCACGGCCTTGTTGCGCACTTGCAGGAACAGGTCGAAGGCGAGCTGCGCCTGCTGCTGCTGCAGCGCCACCTGGTGCAGTTCGCCGCCCTCGCCGCTCAGGAAGCGCTGGGCGGTGGAATCGGCCTCGTTCTTCATGGAGTTCACCGTTTCGAGGGCGGACTTCATGGCGGCCTGGAACTCGCCGGGCGCCGCCTGGGAGGACGCGCCGATCTGGCCGATGTGGTCCGGCAGTCGGATGGCAGAGATGGCGGGTGTCGTCATTTCATCAGCTCGATGGATTTGGCGATCATGTCTTTTACGGCTGACATGGCGGCGACGTTGGCCTGATAGCCGCGCGTGGCGCCCATCAGGTCCACCATCTCCTCGGCCGGGTTGACGTGCGGGTAAGCCACATAGCCCTGCGCGTCGGCGTGCGGATGGTGGGGCTGGTAGCGCATCTCGGGCGGCCGGGTGTCCTGGCGGATCTCGCTGACCTCCACCCCGGTCGCGCCGGCGCTCAGCTCGGTCTGGAAGACGGCGGCGAACGGCGAGCCCTGCGGCTCGCTGGAGAAGACGACGTCCTTGCGGCGGTAAGGGCCGCCCTCGGGCGTGCGGGTGGTCTCCGAGTTGGCCAGGTTCTCCACCACCACCTCGGCGCGGGCGCGCTGGGCGGCCATGCCCGAGGCGCTCACCGATAAGAGGTTAAAGAGGCTCATCCGTTCTTCCCTTCCTCGATGGCCTTCCGCAGCTCGCGGAGTTCCCCCCGCAGCAGACTGGTGGCCACGTTGAAGCGCAGGGCGTTTTCCGCCAGCAGCCGGGCCTCGCGATCCAGGCTGACGTTGTTGCCGTCGTTTTTCACCACCAGGCCCTGCGGCTCGATCACGTGGGGCTGCGCGCCCGGAGCCAGCGACATGTACTCGAACTGAAAGTCGACATCCTTGGTGCGGTAGCCCGGCGTGTCGAGGTTGGCCAAGTTGGACGCCACCAGCCGCTGACGCTGCGCCAGCAGGTCCATGTACCGGCCGAGTTGGACTCCGAGATCAGTGAGCATGGCTGGTTTGTGCGATGCAGATGCCGTGCCAGAACTCATCGGCCGGCGCAGGGCTGCGTTGAATTGTTTTTTCTCGTCTTGATTCAGGGCCTTACGAGGAAACGAGAGGGGGAGCTATTCCTCGTACATCGAGGGGTAGGCGCGTTTCATTTCGGCGGCTGTTTCATGCGCTGTACCAATTTGAACCAGAGGGCCCTGTCCGATGCCGGGGCAGCGGCTGGCGGTGGCCTCCCACGCGCGGCGGGATTCGAGCAACTCGGGCCAGAAGGGGAACAGCCGGCACTGGGTGGGCTTGTCGGGGTGCAGCGCGCAGCCGCCGTCCACCAGGAAGTGGCACTGCCGCCCGCGGGGCTTGCGGAAGCGCAGCAGATGCCGCGTGCGGTAGACGTAGCGCGCTTCAAACGCCGCGGCGCTCATCTTCACGTGGCGGGCGGCCCGCTTCAGGTCCTGCTCGCTGAGGTAGACATAGCCCTCGACGTCGCAGCAACGGGTGCAGCCGGGCTGGCACTGAAAGCGCACGCTCTCCATTGATCGCCAGGATAGCGGATTGCGGGGGGCGGCCGGCGGGCTTGTGCCGGCGGCGCCCCCCGGATTATTCTTCTCAAGTGGGACCTGGCGCCCGCGGGACGGGCGGCTGAACGGAAAAAAAGGAAACAACATCACTCATGGCTGGCAGAGACGACGGCGAATTCGAACTGATTCTCGGCAACAAACAACTCCTGAGCGTTTTGTTTATTGTGATCGTGCTGCTGGGCGTGTTCTTCGCCATGGGATTCCTGGCGGGCCGCAGCACGGGGCCGGGCGCGGCCGAGGTGGCGCGCCGGGACAGCGACCAGGTGCCGATCACGGTGGACGCGGCGACGTCGAAGTCCGCCGAGCCGGCCTCGCCGCCACCGGTGGCGCAGCGGGCACCGGAGGAGACGCGCGCGCAGGCCGAGAGCCGGCCCGCGGCGGAGCCGCCGGCCGCGGCCGCGAGTCCGGAGCCGTACAAACCGGCACCCGTGGAATCCAAGGCCGAGCCGGCCAAGGCCGCCGGCCACAGCGCGGTGGTGCAGACACCGCCCGCGGGCACCTACCTGCAGGTGGCGGCGGTGGGGCGGGCCGACGCCGAGGGGATGCTCAGCTACATCGGGGACAAGATTCACCTGCACGGCTACGTGACGCCGGTGCCCAAGTCGAGCGAACAGTTCCGCGTGCTGATCGGGCCGCTGAAGACGAATGAAGAGATGGCCGCCGCGCGCACGAAGCTGGCCGATATCGGGCTGAAGACGCCCTACCCGGTGAAGTACTAGCAGCGGCGCCGGACGGCTCGCGCGCACACTCAGCATGGATTCGCTCGTTCAACTGGAAACGCGTCCCGCGAAGGTCCGGCCGCGGCTGCCGGAGTTCCTGCGCAAGCCGGCCACCAGCTTTCCGGCCGTGGAGGAACTGAAGCGCAGACTGCGCGGGCATCACCTGCACACGGTGTGCGAGTCGGCGCGCTGCCCGAACATCCACGAGTGCTTCGAGCGCGGCGCGGCCACCTTCATGATCCTGGGCAACACGTGCACGCGCGGCTGCACGTTCTGCTCGGTGCCGAAGGGCTCGCCCGAAAAACAGGCGATGGCCCTCGATGCGGCCGAGCCGGAAAATGTCGCGCGCATGGCGGCTGAAATGAAGCTGGCCTACGTGGTGATCACCAGCGTGAACCGCGACGACCTGGCCGACGGCGGCTCGCACCACTTCGCCGCAACCGTGCGGGCGGTGAGGCGCGCGCTGCCGGAGGCGCGGGTGGAGGTGCTGACGCCGGACTTTTGCGGCGATCTCGACGCCGTGGGGCGGGTGCTGGACGCCGGGCCGCACGTCTTCAACCACAACATGGAGACCATCCGCCGGCTGTACCGCAAAGTGCGGCCGCAGGCCGACTACGAGCAGTCACTCGCGGTGCTCGCGTTCGCGCGGCGGCACAGCCCGGATGTGCTGACGAAGTCCGGCCTGATGGTGGGGTTGGGCGAGAGCGAGGAAGAGGTGAACCAGTTGCTCGCGGACCTGCACGCGGCGGGCACCGAGGTGGCCACCATCGGGCAGTACCTGCAGCCGACGCGGCGCAACATCGCGGTGGCGGAGTACGTGCCGCTGGACCGCTACGAACGCTGGCGGGCCTACGGCGAGAGCCTGGGGATGAAGAGCGTCTTCGCCGGACCCTTCGTGCGCTCCAGCTACATGGCGGACCACGTGCACCAGCGCGCCGGAGACGCCCGCTGATGCGCGCCTGGCAACTGCCGCTGGCCGGGGCGGTGTTGACGGCGCTGCTGCTGGCGCTGCTGTTTCCGCCCTTCGACCTGGCATTTCTGGCCCCCGCGGCCCTGACGCCGCTGCTGTTCGCGCTGGCGCGCGAGCCGTTCCCCGGACGGCGCTTTCTGTGGGGCTGGCTGAGCGGCTTCCTGTACTGGATCATCGTCTGCCACTGGATCCGCGACGTGCTGGCGGCCTACGGCGGGCTGAACGGCCCGCTGAGCGTGCTGGCGCTGGTGCTGTTCGCCGTGGCCAAGGGGCTGCACACGGCGGTCTTCGCGTGGCTCGCCGGCATGGTGATCCAGCGGCCGTGGGCAATTCCGGCGGTGGCGGCGCTGTGGACCGGCATCGAGCGGACGCACGCGCCGTTGGGCTTCCCGTGGCTGGCGCTGGGCAACGCGGGCATCTCGATGGGCGTGCCGCTGCGGGCGGCGCCTGTCGTGGGCGTCTACGGCGTCTCCTACATCCTGGCGATGCTCGGCTGCGCGCTGGCGCTGGTGGCGCTGCGCCGCCCGCGGAAGGAACTGGCCTGGCTGCTGGCGCTGCCGCTGCTGCCGCTGCTGCCGGCGGCGGGCCCGCGGCAGGCGCCGCGGGCAACGGCCGTGGCCGTACAGACCAACGTGAGCGGCGACGCGCGCTGGACGGAAGAAGAGACGGAACGGGCCGTGCGGCAGTTGTCGCTGTTGACGCTGCAGGAAGCGCTGGACCCGGCCAAGCCGAAGCCGGCGCTGCTGCTGTGGCCGGAGGCGCCGGCTCCTTTTTACTACTACAACGACGCGGCGTTCCGGTTGCAGGTGACGGAGACGGCGCGGCTGGCCGGCGCGCCGTTCCTGTTGTCCGGCGTCGCCTTCACAGCCCGGCGCGAGCCGCTGAACTCGGCCGTGCTGCTGAGCGGCGACGGCGCGCTGCTGGGCCGCTACGACAAGGTGGAACTGGTGCCGTTCGGCGAGTACGTCCCGTGGGGCTTCGGCTGGATTGAGAAGATCTCGGGAGAAGCGGGCGACTTCGCGGCCGGCTCCGGCGCCAAGGTACTTACGGCCGGCGAGCACGGCATCGGGGCCTTCATCTGCTACGAGTCGGCGTTCCCGCACCACGTGCGGCAGTTCGCGCGGCAGGGCGCCGAGGTGCTGGTGAACCTGACCAACGACGGCTACTTCGGCCAGGCCGCGGCGCCGCGGGGGCAGCACCTGCTGCTGGCGCGGATGCGGGCGGTGGAGAACGGCCGCTGGCTGCTGCGCCCTTCCAACGACGGCATCACGGTGTCGATCGACCCGGCGGGCCGCGTGTGGGACCGGCTGCCGGAGCGGCGGCGCCTGGCCGGGCGGCTGAGGTTCGCCTGGGAGCACGGGCAGACGCCGTACACGCAGCACGGCGACTGGTTCGCGTGGCTGAGCCTGGCGGCGGGCCTGCTGGCGGCGCTGGCGGAGCAGATTCCCTCCTACCGGCCCCTTCGCTAGAATGGACGCGCCATGATGCGCACTGCCGTTCTGTTCCTGCTGGCCGCCTGCGCCGGGGCCGAAGCCCTGCCGGTGCGCGGTCTCCACCTGGGCGCGCCGAAACCGGCTGAGATGCCGCTGGCGCTGCGCTTCATCCGGGACGCCCTGCCGAAGGAGGGCGTGAACACGCTGGTGATGGAGTTCAACTACCGCTACCAGTTCGCGAAGCACCCGGAGGTGGCCGATGCCGACGCCCTCAGTCCCGAACAGGTCCGGCAGTTGGCCGAGGCGTGCCGCGCGGCGGGTGTCGAACTGGTGCCGCTGATCAACCTGCTGGGCCATCAATCCTGGGCCAGGACCACCTTCGGGCTGCTGCGCGCGCACCCGGAGTTCGATGAAACGCCGGGGCTGTACCCGGACAACGCGAACATCTACTGCCGCAGCTACTGCCCGCTGCATCCGGAGCTGCACGCGATGGTCTTCGACCTGATCGACGAACTGCTGGACGCCACAGGCGCGAAGACGTTCCACGCGGGGATGGACGAAGTGTTCCTGCTGGGCGAGGACGTCTGCCCGCGCTGCAAGGGAAAAGATAAGGCCGAGCTGTTCGCCGGCGAAGTGAAGGCGGTGCGCGACCACCTGGCCGGGCGCGGCGTGAAGCTGTGGCTGTGGGCCGACCGGCTGATCGACGGCGAGGTGACGGGGATCGGCAAGTGGGAGGCGAGCCAGAACCAGACGGCACCGGCGCTGGGGCTGATTCCGCGGGATGTGGTGCTGTGCGACTGGCACTACGAGGCGGCGCACCCGACGGCGCAGCGCTTCGCGCTGGAGGGTTTTCAGGTGATGAGCTCGCCGTGGCGGAAGCCGTCGGTGGCGCTGGGGCAGCTCGCGCAGATGCGCGACGCGCGGGCGCATTCGACGGCAGTGGTGCGGGACCGGATGCTGGGCATGCTGCAGACCACGTGGGTGGGCTTCGGGCCGTTCGCGCGAGCCTACTTCAGCGAAGACAAGACGCCGCAGGCGCAGGTGGCGGAGGCGGTGCTGTGCTTCCGCGAGTTGTTCCGCGAGATGAGGACGATGAATCAATGACACTCGACCGCCGTGGGTTTTCTCTGGCCGCGCTGGCCGCATTCGGGGGCGCGGACTGGACCGCCGGGCCGCCGCGCGCCGTGGCGCTGGACGGCAGCGCGGCAGCCGGCGTGCGGATCGACCGGCGCTGGCAGGGACGGCTGTGCAGGACCACGGTGACCAACAGGGGCGCGGTAGCCGTGCGCTTGAAGGAGATCGTGCTGTTTGAAGGCGGCCACGGCTGCGCGGGCGATGCGCGGATCTACGGCGAAGGCTTCACCATGCTGAGCCAGACCGGAGGCACGCTGGCTGAGCCCGCGGCCATCGGCGGCTACACGGACAGGAAACACTACCGCATTCCCGAGCCCGAGGACGCCACCACGGTGTACAACTTCGTGTGCCTGTCGCCGGCGGGCGGCGGCCACACGCTGCTCGGCTTCACGTCGTCGCAACGCTGGGTGGGACGCATTCACCTTCGACCGGCCACGCTGCAGGTGACGGTGGATTGCGAGGGCCTGGCGCTGGGCGTGGGCGAGCGGTGGCAGATGGAAGAGTTCTGCCGGCTGGAGGGCCAGGACCGGGCGGCGCTGCTCGATGAGTTCTCGCGGCGCATCGCGGCGCACCATCCGCGGCTGGCATGGCCGGCGCCGCCGGAGGGCTGGTGCTCGTGGTACTGCTTCGGGCCGCGGGTGACGGCGCAGCAGGTGATGGACAACCTGAGCTGGATCGCGAAGAACGCGCCGAACCTGCGCTATATCCAGATCGACGACGGCTACCAGCCGGCGATGGGGGACTGGCTGGAGACGGGCACGGCCTTCGGCGGCGACATCAGGACGGTGCTGAAGCAGATCCGCGAGCGCGGCTTCGAGCCCGCCATCTGGGTGGCGCCGTTCATCGCGGAGGAGAAGTCGCACGTGTTCCAGCAGCACCCGGAGTGGTTCATGCGGGACGAGGAGGGGCGGCCGCTGGCATCGAACAAAGTGACGTTCGGCGGCTGGCGGCGCGGGCCGTGGTACGCGCTGGACGCCACGCACGCGGGGGCGCGGCAGCACCTGGAGACGCTGTTCCGCACGATGAACCGGGAGTGGGGGGTGACCTACTTCAAGCTGGACGCGAACTTCTGGGGCGCGATGCACGGCGCGCGGCTGTCGGACGGCAAGGCGACGCGCGTGGAGGCCTACCGGCGGGGGATGGAAGCGGTGGTCCGCGGCGCGGGGCGCAGCTTCATCCTGGGCTGCAACCACCCGATATGGCCGTCGCTGGGGCTGATTCACGGGTCGCGGTCGTCGGGCGACATCTCGCGGCGCTGGACCACCGTCAGGAAAGTCGCGTCGGAGAACCTGCACCGGGCGTGGCAGAACGGCACGCTGTGGTGGAACGACCCGGACGCGCTGGTGCTGATGGGCAACCTGCCGGAGAACGAGTTTCTGTTCCACGCCGCGGCGACCTACGCCACGGGCGGCATGCTGCTGTCGGGCGACGACCTGACGAAGATCTCCGCCGAGCGCAAGGCGCTGCTCGACAAACTGCGGCCGACGGGGCGCGCGGCGGCGTTCGACCCCGACTTCCGAGTGGGGCGGATGAAGCTGGCCGGGCGCGAGATCCTGTTCGCGCTGAACTGGGAGGACGCGGCGCGGGCGGTCGAAATCCCGCTGGGGCGCGCGGTGAAGCTGCGTGATTTTTTCAGCGGCGAGGAGTTGGGCACGCAGAAGAGCGCGTGGCGGATCGAACTGAAGGGCCGATCCGCACGCGTGGTGGAGGCGACGCCCGTCTAGGCTTGGGGCGCGCCTTGCTCGCCGGGCCCGAAGGACTGAAGCGCGAGATAAGACGGGCCGAAGCG
>DAHVTI010000073.1 GCA_027324255.1 Bryobacterales bacterium
CCTCCACGAATTCGCCCGCGTCGTCAGCGAGCGCTACGAATCGGACTGCTGCCTGGTCGAGGCCGACGCTCCCGCCACCATCCTGCGCCGCCTCGCCCGCTACCGGGTGTGAGCCGCCAGCGCCCACCTCGTCCCCCCGCCGACCGCTGCCACCTCGCCCAGGGCCGCGCGCGTTTGGCGAACTCCCAGTGAAGACAGTCTGTGGAAATCTCTGTGGGAAACTTGCGGATAGGCTGTTAAGAGTCTTAAAATCAGCGCATTGGGCCTAGTGCAATTTTCACAGGCAACTCCGCCGGCAGGCGCCGCGGACAAGCACCCGAGACATGGTTCCGTCCCCGCAAGGCCCTGCTTTCCCGCCCGCCACCGGCTGGCCGCCCTCGACTGGAAACTGACCGAGGTACCCTTTGGTGACTGGGCTTTCATATCGGTTTGGTTTATCTTGAAAAAGATCGATGAATCTACCCAACGCACTGACCCTGCTTCGGATCTTCTTCGTGCCCCTGCTCGTCGCGGTGCTGGTGCAGGAAGACACGAGCTACACGGCGCTGGGGCTGGTGCTGAGCAATGAGGCCGTGGCGCTGCTCATCTTCCTGGCGGCGGCAGCTACGGACCTGCTCGATGGCTACCTTGCCCGGCGCTGGAACCAGATCACCACCGTCGGCATGCTGCTCGACCCTATCGCCGACAAGCTCCTGATATCCGCGGCCCTGGTCAGCCTGGTGCAGGTGCACCGCGTACCGGGTTGGATGGCGGTGCTCATCATTGGGCGGGAGTTCGCGGTGTCGGGCCTGCGTAGCATCGCGGCCAGCGAGGGCTACACCATCCAGGCGAGCGAGTTGGGCAAGACGAAGATGGTGACGCAGGTTGTGGCGATCGCGTTGATCCTGGTGGCGGAGGACTATCCGCAACTGATCCCGGCGGCTCAGGCCGCGCTATGGGGCACTATGGTCTTTGCGCTCGTCTCGGCGGCCGACTACGCGCGCAAGTTTTGGCACCGCATCGACGAGAGCATCAAGGAGCGGCGCCGCATCGAGCTCATCCGCCTGGAGCGCGGCCACCAGAAGGCGCGCATGCGGGCGGCGCGGACCGCCAGGCAGGGTAAAGTCCGCCAGGGTTAGTTGCCAGGGGATTCGGGTTGGGCGGGTGGCGCGTCGCTCTTCGGCGCCGGGGGCTGTACCAGCGCGTAGCCGTCGGCCCAAAAATCCAGCATGCGAACCTGGCCCCGCGGTCCTGCCGGCGGGATTATGCGGCCGTTCCATTCCACCGTCACCCCACCGGCGTTGCCAAGCCGCACCCGGAGCCTGTCCTCGGAACCGAAACCGCGCGTCTCTCCCGGATGGATGACGTCGGCGAACAGCATCTTCTGCCCTTGCCAGACGCCCACCCAGGTCAACTCCGTGGCGCGCAGGATGACGCGCACCGGGCCGCTGGGCTGGGCGGGTGGGGCTACCGCCGCCGGGCTCTCCGGCTGCGGCACGGCCTCGGTCTGAGCCGGCGTGGCGGCGGGAGGCTGAATTTCCTGCGGCGCCGTGTCCTGGGCGGCGGCGGGAGCGGATTTCGAGGGAGCCGGCTGGCTCGGCGGGGGCTCCGGCGCTTCCGGCATGGGCTGTTCTGAGGTGGTCCACAGCGGCCAGCGCTGCCACATCACCACGCCGCCCGTGCAGGCGGCCACGGCCAGGATCAACGCGCCCAGCCGCAAGGCCCAGCGCCGCGTCTCCTCGGCCGGGTCCGAACGTCCCGTGGGCATCCGCGGAACGGTAATCTGGCGGTCCGGCAGGGCGGTGCCGCGCGATGAGGCGTCATGGATCTCGGATTCCAGGCTCCGGTCGAGCTCCGGCTGGTAGACCGATTCCGGCAATTCCAGCAGGCGGGCGTACTGGCGCACGAAGCTGCGGTAAAAGAACCCGCCGGGCAGGGACCCGGTGTCGTCCTGCTCGATGGCGCGGAAGTAGTCCGCGTGGATCCGCGTCTGTGCGGCGAGGTGCTCGATGGACAGTCCTCGTTTTTCCCGCTCCTCACGGAGTCGCTGTCCCAAAGTCGCCATGGCTGATGGGGTTCTGATGGTATGATACAACACGTTGTCACACCAAGGATTTGCGGCGGACGGCGGTGCGCCGGAGCCGGCCGTCCGGGTTAGCGTGGTCGTCGTGAACTGGAACCGGCGCGGGCTGCTCGCCGCCTGCCTGGAATCGCTTGAGCAGCCGCAGGGAACGGCTTTCGAGGCGATCGTGGTGGACAACGGCTCAGCCGACGGCTCGGCCGAATTCGTCGAGCGCTACGCGCAGTCCTCGCCCTACCCTGTCCGGGTGATCCGGAACTGCGAGAACCGGGGCTTCTGCGCGGCGAACAACCAGGGAATCGCAGCCGCGCGGGGCGAGTATGTGGCGCTGCTGAACAACGACGCCGAGGCCGGACCACGGTGGCTGGCAAGCCTGCTGGCCGCGTTTGAGGACCCTGCCGTCGGCATGGCCGCCTCCAAGGTGCTGGTGCACGAGGATCCGCGCATCATCGACAAGGTGGGCCACCTCATCTACCTGGACGGACAGAACCGCGGGCGCGGCACGGGCGAGTTGGACCGCGGGCAGTACGACCGCGTGGAAGAGGTCCTCTGGCCCGACGGCTGCGCCTGCATGTACCGCAAGGCCATGCTCGACGAGATCGGAGGCTTCGACGAGGATTTCTTCGCCTATGCCGACGACGCGGAGCTGGGCCTGCGCGCCCGCATCGCCGGCTGGCGTTGCCTCTACATGCCGCAGGCCGTGGCGCGGCACCACCGAGGGGCCACCCTGGGGCGGCAGAATCCGGCCCGCCTGACCCTGATCGAGCGCAACCGGGTGCTGCTTGCCGCTAAACTGTTTCCTGGTAGTCTATTGTGGCGAAACGGCGCGTACTATCTGGCAAGGCTCGCGGCAGGAGCGTGGGCGGCGGCTCTCAACCGCGGGGAGATCAGCCGGTTCTCCACCCCGAGCAGCAAGCTGGCGGCGGCGCTGGCGCTGCTGAAGGGCGACTGGCAGGCGCTGAAGCTGCTGCCGCGGATGTTCGCCAAGAGGCGCCAGCTCCGGCGCATCCGGCGCCTGAGCGCGGCGGAAACGAAGCGGCTGCTCCTGCGCCACAGAATCAGCCTGCGGGAGCTGAGCCAGAGCGTGGCGGAGCCGTGACGCCGCCCGCGGCCAGGACGGCTCCCGATGGCGACACCTGCCCGGCCTGCGGGCATGCCGGCATGAAGACGCTGTGCCACGGCGGCGACCGGCTGTACGGCACTACGGACAAAGTGTTTCTGGTGGTGGAGTGCGCCGGCTGCCGGCTGATCCGGCTCTTTCCGCGCCCCACGCCGGGCGAGCTCCAGCACTATTACCCCGAAAGTTACTGGTACGATCCCGGCGGCGACACCGCCGACAAGCTGGCGGAGAGCTGGCGGCGGCTCGTGCTGCGGGACCACGTGCGTTTTGTGCGCAAGGCGCTGGAGGGCGTGCCGGAGAAGGGCCCGGAGAAGGGCAAGGTGCTCGACGTGGGCTGCGGCGGCGGGCTGTTCCTGCGCGAGATGAACCTGGCGCCGGAGCGCGCCTTCGGGCTGGATTTCTCCGTCAACGCCGCCGGCGTGGCGTGGTCCACCAACGGCGTCCCGGTGGCCTGCGGGGCGCTGCCGCACGCGCCGTTCCGCCCCGGCAGTTTCTCGCTCATCACGATGTTCCATGTGCTGGAGCACCTCTACGACCCCATCGCCTACGTGCAGGCCGCGCACGACCTGCTGGCGGAAAACGGGCGCCTGGTGGTGCAGGTGCCCAACGCCCACTCCTGGCAGTTCCTGATGTTCGGCGAGGCCTGGAACGGGCTGGACATCCCGCGCCACCTGATCGACTTCAAGGAGTCGGACCTGCTCAGCCTGCTGGACTACTGCGGCTTCGAGGTGGTGCGGCGCAAGCACTTCTCGCTGCGCGACAACCCGGCAGGCCTGGCCACGACGTTAGCCGCGGGCCTCGATCCAATGGGCCGCCGCATTCGCGGCGTGAAGGACGGCCCGAGCGTGAAGCTGTGGAAGGACATGGCTTACTTCGCGCTGGTGTTGGCGGCCATTCCGTTCACGCTACTCGAGGCGGCCTGCGGGGCGGGTGCGACCATCATGGTGGAGGCGAGGCGCAAGCCATGATGTACGCCACCGCGCGGCGCCTGCTGCCGGGCTGGCTGCGGCGGTATGCGTATTCTTTCGAGGCGCTCATCGAGGATTCGGTGACTGATCTGGCCGCGCGGCTGCCGGCTGGCGCGCGCGTGCTCGACGCCGGCGCGGGCGAGGGCCAATACTCGGCGCACTTCCAGAGCCAGCGCTACACGGGCGTGGACCTCGGCATCGGAGACGCGGGCTGGAACTACGCCGGGCTCGACGCCGTGGCCGACCTGTGCGCGCTGCCCTTCGCCGGCGGCACCTTCGACGCGGCGCTGAACATCGTCACCCTGGAGCACCTCCGGGAGCCGGGCCGCGCGCTGCGGGAGATGGCGCGGGTGCTCAGGCCAGGCGGCATCCTGCTGCTGGTGGCGCCGCTGGATTGGGAAGTCCACCAGGCGCCGCACGACTATTTCCGCTACACGCGGCACGGCCTCGAATACCTGCTGGCGCAGGCGGGCCTCGAGGTGAAAGAGATGACAGCCGCCGGCGGCCTCTTCCGGCTGCTGTCGCGGCGCCTGCTGAACGCCGCGCAACTCGCGCCGTGGCTGCTGCCTTTCTTTGGGCCCTTGGCGCTGATCCTGCCGCTGCTCGATGGCCTTGACAGGCGCCGGGACTTTACACTGGGTTATAGATGCATCGCACACAAAGCCTGATGGCTACCCTGCTGCTGCTGGCGCCGCTGGCGCCGGCGGGTGAATTCAGCGGCGCGCAGGCGCTGGAATACACGCGCGCCCTGGTGGCCCTCGGGCCGCGGCCGGCGGGCACGCCGGCGCTCAAGAACGCGCAGGACTACATCGTTCAGCAACTGAAAGCCAGCGGCTGGGAGGTGCAGGAGGATGCGTTTACGGCGAAGACGCCGGTGGGGATGCTGGCGATGAAGAACATCATCGCCAGAAAGAGCGGGCTCAGCGGCAAGGCCGTGGCCATCACCGGGCACTACGACACCAAGCGCTTTCCGTTCCGCTTCGTTGGCGCCAACGACGGCGGCGCCTCGGCCGGCCTGCTGCTGGAACTGGCGCGCGCGCTGAAGGACCGGCCGCTGCGCAACGACGTCTACCTGGTCTTCTTCGACGGCGAGGAAGCGGTGAAGGAGTGGACCGCGACCGACAGCCTCTACGGCTCGCGCCACCTGGCCGAGCGCTGGCAGAAGGACGGCACCAACGGCCGCCTGCTGGGGCTGATCAACGTGGACATGATCGGCGACCGCGACCTCCACATCGTCAAGGAGCTGTACTCGTCGGAGTCGCTGCGGCGCCTGGTATGGCAGGTGGCGGCGCAGACCGGGCAGGCGCGGAAGTTCGACGGCGTGGAGTTGGCGGTCGAGGACGACCACGCGCCGTTTCTGCGGCTGGGCGTGCGCGCCCTGGACCTCATCGATTTCGACTACGGCCCGAGCCACGCCTGGTGGCACACCGGGCAGGACACGATGGACAAGCTCAGCGCCGACAGCCTGCAGTCGGTGGGGCGGGTGCTGGTGGAGACACTGAAGAGACTGGAGCCGTAAGAACCATGGAACAGAGACGAGACCTCTTGAAGGCGATGGCGCTGCTGGCGCCGCTGGCGTCCGCGCAGGGCGCCCGGCTCCCGGAGAAGACGCTGTCCGCCGGGCAGGCCAGGCTGACGAAAGAAGCGTTCGGCGAGCACCGCGTGTACTTCGACGGCGCCACGGGTCAGATCCAGGCGATGACGGCGGGCAGCGTGCGGCTGAACCCTGGAGCCATGCCGCATCCGCCGCACCAGCACGACGAAGAGGAGTTCCTGCTGGTGACGGAAGGGACGGGCGAGATCTCCATCGAGGGCAAGGCCGTGAAAGTGCAGCCGGGGGCGATGATGTACTGCGGGGCGAAGCGCGTGCACGGCATCGTCAATACGGGCACGGTCCCGATGACGTTCTTCTATTACAAGTGGAAGGGGTGAGGGGCGCCGGTCTAGCCGGTGAACTTGTCGCGGCAGGCGGTGGAGCAGAAGTAGTGGGTCTGGCCGCCGGCGTTGAGCTTGACGGCGACGGATTCGCTCACGTAGGTGCCGCAGACGGGATCCTTGTGGAGGGTGCCGCCGGCGGCGGCGGGCGGGCGTGAGCCGGGTGCGCGCTGCGGGGTTTGCGGCCTGGCGCCCAAAGTGAAGTTGGTGAAGATGCGGCCCAGCGCACCCAGTACCATGCGGATGAGGGGGACGATGAAGATGAAGGCGAGCAGCAGTCCGAGGAAGCGGAGCATCTCAGTACCAAGATAGGAAAAAGGGCGCCCCGGGTCACGGGGCGCCCTGGTATCGACCGGCCGGAAGCCGGGTTACTTCTTCTTCTTCGCAGAGCCCTTCTTGGCGTCGGGGTTCTGGTACGAGGTTTCGAGCTTGCTGCCGGCGAGGGCGAGCAGGCCCTTGGCGCCTTCGGCGTTGGGGCCGGCGGGTTCGAGCTCGAGATACTTCTCACAGGCCGCGGCCATGCCTTCAGGCGGGACGGGGGTACCGTCGGCCTTCATGGTCATCTTGCCGCTGAGGGCGGAGCAATACTGGAACCACGCGGGGGCGTATTTCGGATCGAGTTCCGTGGCCTTTTTGAAGGCGACGATGGCAGGGTCGGTCTGGCCGGTGTTGATGAGCACGGCGCCGAGGTTGAACATGTACTTGCCGCCGCCCGGAGGATCGAGCGCAGCCGCCTTTTCGAGTTCGGCCTGGGCTTCGGCGAACTTCTTCTGTTTGGCGAGAACGAGGCCGAAGTTGTTGTGGAGCCCGGCGTCGGCGGGCTGCATTTCCAGGCTCTTGGTGTACATCTCGCCGGCCTTGACGAGAGCGGCGTCCTTGTCGGCGCCGGTCTTGGAGTTGGAGAGGCCGTCATAGGCCTGGGCGAGCTGGATCCAGACGGCGACCTGCTTGGGGTCGATTTCGCCGGCCTTGGTGAAGCTGTCGATGGCGGTCTGGAAGTCCTTGGCCTGCATGGCGGTCATGCCGGCGTTGTAGGCGTCGTTCAGGGCCTTGTTCTTCTGCATCTGGGCAGAGCGCTCTTTCAATTGCTTCTCATACGCGGCGCGCTGCTCGGGGCTCATTTCCTTGGCGAGTTCCTGGGTCATCTGGCCGGTCTGGGCGGCCTGCTCCATGGCCTTGCGCTTGGCGGCGGCCTTCTGGACGTTGCAGAAGTCCTTCAGCTCGACGGGGTCGCCCATCTGGCTGCGAACGCCGTTGAGCTGATCGACGACGGCGCCGTTGTGCTCGCAGGTGATGGTGAACTGGCCGGGGACGGGCATGCCGCTATAGGTCCAGTCGCCCTTCTTGTTGGTCTTGGTTTGCCAGTTGCCTTTGATGTCCTTGCGTTCGATCTTGATGATGACGCCTTGCAGTCCTTTGCCATCCTCACCAATGACCTTGCCGGTAAAGGTTCCCATCTGGGCGGAGGCGAGGCCCGCGGTGACGAGGCAGGCAGCCGCCATGAGGGCGATTTTCCGAAGCATACGCAGCATGAAAGAGACCTCCAACTCTGATTACAGACTACAACCTTAGCGTACTACAGGAAAGCCGCGGTTTGCATGACCCGATGGTATAGAAACCGTCATTCGGATCAGGAATATTTCTGGCCGACCATGGCGGCGAAGCCTTCGATGGTGAACTCCGGACTCTTGGCGTAATCCATGATGCGCTTCTCGGAAGTGCGCACCTTATCAACGGCTTCCCGGAGAGACTCGAGGGGGACGTCGGGGATGGAGAGCAGGCCGTTTTCGTCGCCGTGGAGGAGATCGCCAGGTTGGACGGGCATGCCGCAGACGGTGACGGGGACGCCGACGCGGACGATGCGGAAGTAGGCGTGGGAGGAGCAGACGCCGCGGGCAAAGTAGTGGAAGCCGAGGGCGCGAACTTCGGGGATGTCGCGGACGGCGCAATCGGAGACGAGGCCGATGGCGCCGAGGCGGGTGAAGAACGTGGCCATGACCTCGCCGCAATGGGCGGCGAAATCGCCGTGGCCGCCGATCTCCTGAAGGACTATGATGGCGGGCTTGGGGGCGGACTCGAGCAGGCGGTAGAGCTCGATGTGGCCGGCGGGGCCGCCCGGCCCGGTCTGGGTGACGGTTTCCACCTGCGCGGTGACGGCGTAACCGGCCATGCGTCCGAACTCGGGGAAGAGACAGCGGACGCCGAGCGGGGTGAAGCCTTCGCTGCGCTTGCGGACGGCGAGCAGTTCGATGGCGTTGGAGAGCGTAGGGGTGTCGACGGATTTGAGGTATTCGAGGTCGGTGATCATTTGGGAAGCCTCAGGCGAACGAGAGTGAGAAAGCGGTTCTGGAAGTGGTTGGCGCCGGCGGCGCCGCGCTCGTAGAAGACGAGCAGGGAGCCGTCGCGGGCGAGGGCCAGGTCGGAGTAGCCGGCCCAGCCGGGGTCGACGGTGATCTTCCGCGGCCAGGTGCGGCCGCTGTCGCGGGAGATGCGGACGGCGAGGTTGCGCCGCTCGCGGTTCTCGAAATTGTCGGGGTTGAGGAAGAGCAGGCGCTTCCCATTGGGATCGGCCAGCAGGGAGGCGAAGCAGACGGGCTCGGGCAGTTCGGGATGGGGCTGCGGCGGCGTCCAATGAGTGGCGCCGTCGGGGCTCATCAGCACAGTGCGGCGGCGGGAGGGCGTTTCCGTGCGCAGGTTGAGCATCACCTCTCCGGAGGGGAGTTGGGCGAGGGCGCCTTCACTGGGGTTGACGAACTCCGGGCCATTGACGACGGCGATGTCGCCGCGATGCCAGGTCTTGCCGTGGTCGTCGGAGTAGATGGTGGAGGCCGCGGATGGGCGGTGGGCGTGGCCGCCGGTGCCGGTGGAGAGCCAGACGGGGGCAAGCAGGCGGCCGTTGCTGAGTTGGATGCCGTGGCCGGGGCCGATGGCGATGACCTGCCAGGGGTACTCGGGGCGGAACTGCTCGAAGGCGGAGGTGATTTCGACGGGGGCGGACCAGGTGAGGCCGTCGTCGCCGCTGCGCATGTGGAAGGCACGCATGTATTCGACGCAGAAGAGGAAGTGGACGCAGCGCGCCTTGGGATCGCTGATGGCGACGGGGTTGTCGTAGAGGACGCCGGGAGCGGCTAGCTTCTGGGCGATGCCGGCGGGGTTTTCGGCGATGGGGCCGGGGACGCGGGCGATGCTCGTGGCTGGGGAAAACGTGCGGCCGTCGTCGGTGGAGCGGCGCAGGAGGATGTTGGTCTCGCCCCAGTCGCCCTTCTCCGCTTTGCGGGCCTCGCAGTAGGCAAGGATGGAGCCCTTGGGCGTGGTGACAATGCCGGGGATGCGGTAGAGGGCATAGCCGCCCGAGCCGGACTCGAAGAGATCGAGGGGCGCGGCGTCCGGCGGCGCGGCGAAGGCGGCGCTCAAGGTCGTGGTGAGGAATGCCCGGCGCTTCATTGCGGCTGGACCGTCCAATCCCCAGCGGCGAGGTCGATGCCGGCGATGAGTTCGGAGCCGAGGCGAAGGAGGGGGTCGCCGCCGGCCTTGGGGGTGAGTTGGTAGAGTGTGTTCTCGTCCACGGTGAACCACTCGGGGAACTCGTTAAGGCGGACGATGTTGGTTTGCCAGTTGTGGACGCGGCGGTGGCGCGCGAAGTCGAACTCCACGCGGGCGGGGGCGCCCAGGTGGAGGAGCAGCGACCGGCCTTCGCGCACGGCGCCTAGAGCGAGGCCGGGCTTCCAGGGGGCGGCGCGGACGCCCTGGGACAGCATGAGGGCGTAGAGCAGGGCGGTGCGGTTGAAGTTGCCCTCGCCGTACCAGTCCTCGATGTGGCCGTCGGGGCGCTGCATGGAGAGCATCACCTGCATTTCGGAGTCGATCCATTGGAGCGCCTCGGGGACGGGCTCGCGGTTGACCAGGTAGAGGGCGCTTTCGATGGAGTCGGCGTAGCCGTCGAAGGAGCCGAGCCTGGCGTCCTTTCGGGCGTTGATGAGGGCGTTCGAGGAGGGCTCCCAGCACCAGTTGCGGTAGTTGGGGAGGTTCGTGAGGACATGGCGGACGGCATCGCGGTACTTCGCCTGGCCGGTGACCTGGTAGAAGGTGTGGACGGCGCCGTATAGGTAGCCCCAGTTGTCGCTGAGCCGCTCGTCGAGAGGTTTGAGCGTCACCGTGTCGATGGTGTTGTAGAGCATGCCGTGGGGGTTGGCGGAGGCGAGGACGCGGTCGAGCATGTGGGCCAGGACGGGCTGCATGCGGGAGGCGCGCGGCGAGCCGATCTGGGCTTCGAGAGCGAACTGGGTGACGAGGCCGACGATGATCTCGTTGCCGTGGTCGCGGAGCTTCAGTTTGGTGTCGCCCGCGTGCTTCTGGAAATCCCAGTTCATGGAAGGCAGGCCGTGATTGCCCGGGAGAACCTCTTCGAGATAGGCGTCGGTGATGCGGCGGGCCCAGGCGAGAAAGCGGGCGTCGCCGGTGAGCAGGTAGAGGCGGGGCAGAACCTGGAGGTAATCGCCGTTCAGTTCGCTGTCGGAGGCGGGCAGCGGGCCGAAGTCCGACTGCACGGGGGCCTGGTCCATGGCGTCGGCGATCATGTCGATCATGCGGTCGGTCCACGGGGTGCGGCCGAGGTACTCGGTGACGGTGATGAGGCCGTCCTTGGCGTATTCGCCGGCGCCGAACATGCTGGGCGGGCCGAGCTTGCCGGTGTTGAGGTCGTAGTTTCCGGGGACACCGGCCTTGGCGTTGGTGAAGCGGATCTCGTTGCGAAGCATCTCCATCATGCGGCCGTGGTACAGGGCGGGGTCCGTGATGCGCGCGATGAGGATGAGGTAGGGGTAGAGGTCGGCGCCGGAGTTGTGGGGCGTGTAGATGCGCTGCGGGTTGTTAACGCGGTCCGGCAGGAGGAGGGTTTTGGGGTCGGCGTTTTTGAGCCAGGCGTGGAGGAGGCGCTGGGAGGCGGCGAGGGCCTGCTGGTGGCGGGTGGCGTTCGCGCGGGCCTGCTGCGCGGCGGGATCGGGAGGAGCGAGAAGGAGAGCGAGGAGAAGCGCGGTCACGCGCCCATCATAATGCACGGACGCGGAGGTCGCGGAACTCGACGCGGCTGTCGGGGGAATGGAGCTGGAGTCCGATGCGGCCGGGCCGGAGGAGTTCGGGTGGGAGTTTCTCGAAGTCAGCCACCTGGCGGCCGTCGATCCAGACGGTGCAGCGGGGGCCTTGGACGCGGATCTGGAGCAGGAACCACTGCTCTTCGAGATCGGATTCGAGAGTGGAGCGCGAGCGGCCGTAGATGGAGCCGGTCTGATAAACGGCGTCGACGGGGGAATAGATCTGGGCCTCGAAGCCGCGGTTGGGGCCCTCGGGCTGGCCGCGGAGGAAGATGCCGGAGTTGATGCGCGAGTGGGTGCGAACGACCGCGGTGAGCTCGAAGTCCTGGAAGGCGGGCGGGGCGTAGAGGATGGAGTCGCCGTTGAAGGCTTCGATGACACCGCCGTGGGCGCGCCATTCGCCGCTCGAGCCGCGCCGGGCCCAACCGTCGATGTTCGTGAGCTCTACATACTGGTTGGACGAGCCGAGGTCCTCGATTTCGAGGTTGCGGAGAGAGTAGGCATAGCCCATGTCGGGGAAGCCGATGACGCCGCGGCGGAGGCGGTGGCGGAGTTCGGGGACGGATTGGAGATCGAGGTCCTGGACGACGGCGCCGTCGATCGTAGCCCGGAAGGCAGAGCCGCGGAGTTCGATTTCGACCTTGTGCCACTGCTCCCAGGAGGCGGGGAAGGTGACCTTGGGGGAGCGGACGCCCATGATCGCTCCGGTGATCCAAGGGGTGGTCTCCCTATGGAAGTCGTGGGCGAGGACGAGGGCAATACCGGTGTGCTGGGGGCGCTGCGAGCGGGCTGCGCGGAGCACGACGGCGGCCTCGGCCCACCGGTCCAGCTTGTATTCGAAGCGGAGGCGGAAGTCCTCGTACTCGCGCGTGGTGTGGGCCCAATTGCCGGCGGAGGCGCGGCCGGAGGTGCGCAGGGTGCCGTTGACGGCGGCGAAGGATGGGCGGGGTCCGGTGTGGTCCCAGCCTTGGAGGGACTGGCCGTCGAAGAGCGGCAGCCAGGCGGCCAGCAGAAGAAGGAGTGCCATTATTCCGCTTGTAGCACGGCGGCGAGGCGGACGGCGGCAAGGATCGTTTCGGGCGGGAGTCCGAGGTCGCGCGCCTTCTGCTCGTGGTGGCGGAGACAGGTCTGGCAGGCGTTGAGGGCGGAGACGGCGACGCAGGCGAGTTCGAAGGCGGCGGGGTCGCCGCCGTGGGTGCGGCGGGCGGAGAGGTTGAGGCGGGCGGGGAGCTGGCTATACTCTTCGCGTCCGATCTGATCGCGGAAGCGGAAGAGCACGTTGGTCATGGCCATGAGCCGGGCGGCGGCCTTGGCGGAGTGGAGCTGTTCGGGGGATAGATTGCGGGCGGCCTCGGTGAGGACGGACCTGTCAGGCCGGGCCAGGGAGCAGGCGGCGGCGACGGTCCAGGTCTGGAGAGGGGAGAGTTCGGGCTGGCGGAGGGCTTCTTGAAGGGTCACAAGAGTGGGGGAGGAGCCGGCGGGCTGCCGGCCCCTGTAGGGAGAGGGAAGTTAGACCTTGATGGCGGGCTGGCCGGGTTGCCAGTCGCAGGGCATGAGGCCGCCGGCCTGGAGGGCGTCGAGGACGCGGAGGACTTCATGGCTGTTGCGGCCGATAGAGAGGTCGGTCACCATGACGAAGCGGATGGTGTCTTCCGGGTCCACGATGTAGACGGCGCGCTGGCTGACTCCGGCCTTGCCGTCGATGATGCCGAGGGCGGCGCTGAGTTCCCGCTTGATGTCGGCGATCATGGGGAAGGGAAGTTCCTTGAGGCCGGGGTGGGCATTGCGCCAGGCGAGGTGGACGAACTCGGAATCGACGCTGGCGCCCAGAACCTGGGTGTTCCGCTTGACGAAGTCGTCGTTGAGGTTCCCGAAAGCGGTGATCTCGGTGGGGCAGACGAAGGTGAAGTCCTTCGGCCAGAAGAAGATGACCTTCCACTTGCCCTGATAGTCATCGAGGGAGAGTGTGGGGAAATCCATGGAGAGGCCGACGGAGGCGGCGAGTTTGAAATCGGGGAACTTCTGTCCAACTCCAAGCATGGTGGTGGTACTCCTTAACTTCGGTGGAATGTTGAGATTGCGGAACGAGTCCTTTTCATCCGATGCGGGGCAGGGCGGAATGGATGCGGGAAAGGGGAAAGAAGTTGCATAGGAGCGGAAGCGCAAAGAGCGCATTCCGGCGCGGACATTGCTGACGGGCCGAGGTGGCTTCGCTCCCGCAAGAACAAGAGTAGGGCTTCGACCGGCCCGGTGGTTTTCCATGCCGGCCAGTCCGGTTCTGGTCGTATGCCGCGGTGGTGCGTACTGACCTTTAGGAGCTTGACGCAGAGCGGCCGGGGGGTCATACTCCATGCCGAATTCGCCTCCCGATGTGCCGCGGCAGCGGGGGGCATGCCAGCGGCCGGAGCACCGGGTAGCGAAGCGTTCCGGGTTCCTCCAGGCCGAAATAGAGGAAGGTGCCTCCAGGCGGAGGAGACCTGAGGCAAGGCGATTCTCTGAAAGAGAGAACGAGGGCGAGACATCGAAGCCGCAGCCGAGGGATTCACGCCGTGCGCCAGGATGTGGGCGCAGGCGGAAACCGGGGCTCGCGTTCCTCGTCGGGATGAGTGTGGCTGGGGTGTGATTGGGCCGCGCCGGCTGTCTTTTCCGGTCCCCGCGCCTGTTCGCATTCCGTCCTCCGCACTCCGACAGACGGGTTGCAGCAGAGGAGGGAACATGAACAGAGCATGGACGGCGCTGGGCGGGATGTGTGTCTTGTCGTGGGCGAGCCTCGGGCTGTTTGCGGCGGAGAGCGATTTCAAGATCGATCCGGCGCTGATGCGGACGTTGACTGCGGACGAGGAGGCGCGGGCGGCCTTTTACGTGGTCTTCGCGCAGCGGCCGGCGCTGGATCGGGCGTTCCGCATGACCGACCGCTCCGCGCGGGCGCGATTCGTGGCGCAGAGCCTGCGGGCCACTGCGGGGAAGAGCCAGGCCGGGGTGCGGGGCTACCTGGCCGGCCATCAGATCGAGTTCACGCCGTTCTGGATCGAGAACCGCATCTTCATTCCGCACGGCGATCTGGAACTGGCGCGGGCTCTGGCCCGCCGGCCGGACGTGGCGGCGATCCTGCCGGAGACCGCGTACGCGCTCCCGCCGGTGCGCGTAGACATGGCGCCCGCGTCGGACTGGAACGTGTCGAAGGTCAGGGCGGACCAGATCTGGCCGATCAGCACCGGCGCGGGGATTGCAGTGGCCAGCATCGATACGGGGGTGCAGTACAATCACCCGGCGCTGGCGAACCAGTACCGCGGCAAGTCGGGGACGGGTTTCAGCCACAGCGGCAACTGGCATGACCCGACCGGCCTGTGCGGCCCCACGCCGTGCGACAACACGGGGCACGGCACGCATACGGTAGGGACCATGGTGGGGGACGGCGGGGCCGGCAACCAGATCGGTATAGCGCCCGGCGCGAAGTGGATTGCCTGCAAGGGTTGCGCCGGGGCGTCCTGCTACGGCTCGGACCTGACGGCCTGCGCGCAGTGGATTCTGGACCCGGCAGGTGCGGAGCCTCCGGACATCGTGAACAATTCGTGGAGCGGCGCGGGCGGCGGTTTCTGGTATCAGGAATACGTGCGGAACTGGGTGGCGGCCGGTATCTTTCCGGTGTTTTCCGCCGGCAACAACGGGCCGGCGTGCGGCAGCGTGGGTTCGCCCGGAGACTATCCGGAGTCGTTCGCCAGCGGCGCGAGCGACGCGGCAGACGAAGTGGCGGGCTACTCCTCGCGGGGGCCCTCGGCGTTCGGGGGCGTGAAGCCGGACCTCACGGCCCCCGGCACGGGCATCCGGTCGAGCTTTCCCTACGACTCGTATGTGGTTCTTTCCGGAACGTCGATGGCGAGTCCGCACGCGGCGGCATCGGCGGCGCTGGTCTGGTCGGTCGCTCCGGCTTACCGCGGCAATACCGGCGCCACCGCCCAACTGCTGCGCAGCACCGCGCTGGTGCGGACGACCTCCGAGACGTGCGGCGGCGTACCGGCGGGGGCGAGCCCGAACAATACCTATGGGTCCGGGCTGCTGGATGCGCGGGCGGCGGTGGAGTCGGCGATGGCCTCGGCACCCAACACGGCGCCAGTGGTGAGCATCACGGCACCCGCGGACTGGCAGTCCTTCAATTGTCCGGTGACAGTGACATTCGGCGGAACGGCCTCCGATCCGGAAGACAAGGATCTGACGTCAGCGCTCTCGTGGACGGACAACGCAGCACCGTTCGGCACGGGCGCCTATCCGTCCCGAAGCTACGCGTGCACCGACGTAGGCAATCACAGCATTGTGGCGGTGGCCACCGACACAGGGCGAGCCAGCGGCAGCGATGCCATCACGCTCACGATCGTAAACGCGACGATTCCGGCGTCGCCGGCCAACCTGGGTGCCACCGCGGGAAGCGCGAGCGTCACGCTGAACTGGCGGGACAACTCGGCCAATGAAAGCGGCTTCCGCCTGGAGCGCAAGCCCAAGTCCGGCGCATGGTCCGTGGTGAAGAACACCGGCGCGAACGTCACGAGCTACGTGGATGCGTCAGGGAAAGGCAACTGGCAGTACCGGGTGCGCGCGTTCAACGGGGCAGGGAGTTCCGCACCGTCCAACATCGCGTCCGCGCGCGTCAAATAGGGCCGTCCGCCCGGCCGCCGGGGCGGCGCGCGGCTGGCTCAGGACGGCGTGGCTCCTTTCCCGCGTCCCTGGTATCTCGGCCGCGCTCGTGCTCTGCGGCTGCGTCTACGTGCAGGGTCCGTCCGAGCAGCGGAGACAGGATCATCAGCCGTGGGAGAAGGTTCAGCGGATTGTGCGGCGCCAGGAGCAGATCCTCGCCGGGTAGGGGCGTTACGCGCGGCGGCTGGGGCTGGCACGCTGCGTGCCCGAGTCCGGCGCCGCTTCCGGGGATGCGGAGTACTGCCTGGAAGTGGACGGTTCGGGCTACCGGCTTTCCGCGCGGCCGAGCGAAGCCGGGAGGTCCGGATACCGATCGTTCCATGCAGACGAAAGCGGGGTGGCGCGATTCACGCTGGAGCACAGGCGGACGGATGCGGGCGATACGGCGGAGGGGGAGCGGCCGGGGAGAACTGACGGGCGCCGCCGGAGATGGTAAGTTGTGAGAGTCATGCGAAGTTTGGCTGATTTGCGCGGTTCGATCCTGGTCGTGCTGACTGCCGTGGCGGCCGCCGCGGCCTGGGGGCAGACGGCGGAGGGCCCGAAGGAGACGCAGGGCCTGCTGGCGCGGGGTTCGGCGGCCGAGTATACGGCGCGCGGGCAGGCGGGGAAAGTGACGATAGCGGCTGAGTTCACGGGCCACGGCATCCCAACGGAGCAGCAGCCGCTGGTGTCGGAAGAGTATGTGGGGGTGGAGGTCGCGCTGTTCGGGCCGCCAGACGGACATCTGACGATCACGGCGACTGACTTCTCGCTGAAGATCAACGGCAAGAAGACGGCGCTCGAGAGCCAGCCCTGGGGGCTGGTGGCGAAGGAGATCAAAGACCCGGAGTGGATGCCGCCCGAGCCGGTGGAGGAAAAGTCGAAGGGCGGCTTGAGCGGCTCCGGCGGAGGAGCACGGCAGCCGGGCGATCCGCCGCCGCTGCCGCCGAAGGTGCCGGTGGAACTGCTGCGGAGCTGGCAGCAGTTGCTGAAGAAGTGCGCGCTGGCTGAAGGCGACCGGGCGCTGCCGCAAGCCGGGATGCTGTTCTTCCACCTGAGGGGGAAGCTGGAGAAGATCAAGTCTGTGGAACTGGTCTACGGGGGGCCGGCGGGGAAGGCGGCGGTCCGATTGCAGTAGCCGCCAGGGGGTGGGATTGAGGAGCGGCGGCGAAGCGTTCCCGGGCCGAACTTTTCGGGACGGCGATCCAGGCTTCAAGGGGGAGGCTGCCCAAAAGAGTGGCAAGTAGCGCGCCCGAGCGGTGATGAAAAGTGATTCACATTAAGGAAATTGCCGGGAAGGAATCCAGCGGCACCATGCTAAGCTGATCGGCAGACAGGGTAGCTCTACCCACCTTGTGCGAATCAGCACGTTTTCGAAGATCGCGACGGCTGATTGGATCAGAGAGATCGACTCTACTCTCCTCCTTGCGTTGAGTCATCCCGGCCGGCTTAGCTTCATCCTCCTCCAGAAGCTGAGCCGGCCGTTTCACTGAGCGCGAGAGGATCCGATCAGCAGAAAGCCGGATGACACGGTCAGGAATGCGGGGTGAGGGGCGGTGCGCCGGCGGGGGAAATAGCCTTGGCAGATCGGATGAAGAAATTTTATTTTTTGGCCTTCCCTTGCCTGGCAATGTGACGCAGACTTGTTACGTCCGCACATTATCACCGGGAAAGGATGAGCTAATTGTATGTACAGACGGAACCTGATTCTGTATGGCGGCGTGGCGCTGGCGGCGCTGGCGTGGGTGGCGGTGGGGGCCCTGAGGGCGGCGGATGAGCCGGCCGGGGAGTGGCAACTGACGTATTCCCCGATCAGTAAGCTGCTGGACAACAACGACAACTTTTCGCGGGACAACCGGTTTCTAGTGTACGACACGCGGGATACGGTGGGCGGGGGAATCGGGAACGGAACGATGATCATGAAGGTCTCGGTGTCGACGGGGCTGGAGAACGTGATCTACGCGCCGTGGCCGGTGTTGACGGGGAGCCCGGCGGCACCGGGGCTGGGGGCGGTGTCGTACAGTCCGGTGGACGATGTGGCGGTGTTCATCCACGGCCCGCTGGTGAGCGAGACGGCGACGCTGGGGTTCTACGGGACGACGAACCGGCGGGGCGGGGTGGTGTGGGCCGACGGGAGCGGGGAGGGGGGCTATCTGGACTGCCGGGACGTGAAATCGGACGTGACGCCGCCGGGGGCGCACCGCGGCGGGTCGCACCGGCACGAGTTCAGCGCGGACGGCAAGCGGATCGGCTTCACCTATGACGACGCGCTGCTGACGAATTACGCGCGGACGATCGGGTACATGGTGTCGCACGAGCAGGCGCCGTGCGGGGTGTCGTTCTACGTGGCGCTGCTGGTGCCGGTGGTGCCGGCGGCGCAATCGAAGCAGGGCGACCTGGAGCGGGCGGCCGACGATTCGTGGATCGGGGCCAAGGGCCTGATGCGGGGGTTCATCGGGAACGTGAAGGAGACGGACGGGAAGGTGACGAGCTCTCTGTTCGTGGTGGACGTGCCGGAAAACGTGGACATCACGACGGCGAACTCGGGCACGAAGACGACGTACCCGACGCCGCCGGTGGGGACGCGGATCCGGCGCCTGACGACGACGACGGCGGCGGGAATCGTGCGCGGGTCGCTGGACGGGACGCGCATCGGGTATTTCGCCAACGATGCGGCCGGCAAGCGGCAGGTGTTCATCATCAACAGCCAGGGCTCGGACGCGTCGGAGGATCCGGCGATGCGGCCGGTGCAGGCGACACAGCTGCCCAACGGGGCGAGCCAGGGGTTGAGGTGGCATCCGTCGGGCAACTCGATTGCAGTGATCAGCGAAAACGGCGTGGCGTTGACGTGCGTGAAGCCGGGGCCGCTGTTCGGCAAGACGGTGTGGCTGACGCTGCACGGATCGGACGTGGCGTCGACGGAGGGCCTGGTGTGGTCTCGGGACGGGAAGCTGCTGGCATTCAACCGGCGGACGCCGACCTACGACGCTTCGGGCGCGCGGGTGAAGGACTTCAACGGGAACGACTTCCGGCAGATCTACCTGGTGCGGTTCCCGGACCAGGACGGCAACGGCATCGCCGATTGGATTGAGTAGTACCGGCTTATATCATTTGCGGCGGCGGGGCCGAGAAGGCTCCGCCGCGGGAGCGGCGTCCGGAGGCGGCTGGCGGAGGAGCAGACAGTAGGCAAACAGGAGAGCGGGGAGGACCTGGACGAGGAGGCGCTCGCGGATGGAGTTGCTCTGCCAGATGAGTTCGTTGGGGGTGCCCGAGAGGACGACGGCGCTGCGAGCGAGGAGGGCGAGGGGTGGGGCGAGGAGCCAGGCCGAGTCCAGTGTGCGGCGGAAGCCGATGACGGCGGCGAGGAGGGCGGAGAGGAGGAGGGGGTGAGCGGCCCAGTTGGCGAGGTCCGCAGCGCCGGCGGCGAGGCCTTTCAAGACCTGGAAGGCGCGGTTCAGGTCCGCGAGGAAAGCTGGGTTGAAGAGACGCGCTGGGGGTGCCAGACAAAGCTTGAACGCGGCGGCGAGGAGGGCGACGGGCAGGGCACCGGCGAGCCAGGCGGCGGCACGGCGACGGGCGGCCCAGGCGACGGCTAGGGCGCAGAAGACGAAGAAGAGCAGTCCTTCGTTCTTGGTCCAGGCGGCGAGGGCGGCGGCGGCGAGGGCGGCCAGGAGGAAGAATGCGAGGGGAACGTCGGCGTAGAGGGCCTGGGACTGGCGCCGCCAGGCGGCCGCGGAGACGAGGTTCAAAGCGGCGAGCCAGCCGGCGGCAGGGGAGTGGAGAACGGCAAGGGCGGCGGCGAGGAGGAGGGGGGCCGCGGTGGAGACGATGACAGCGGTGGCGAGCGGGACGGCCGGGTGGCCCGAATCGCTGCCCGCTGCCCAGGCGTGGCCGATGACACCGGACCAGAGGAGGGGGTAATGGGGGTGGGTGCGGGTAAGGTCGGGCGAGACGGCGTTGGGCCAGGCGGCGGGCGCGGCGAGGTAGCGGGCACGAAGGTTCCAAATGGCCCAGGCGTCCCAATCTCCTTGAGGGTTGGCCTCGGCGACAGAGGCGAAGCCGGCGAGGAAGAAGGCGAGGGCGAGGACGAAAGCCGCGGCGCAGAGGCGGGACCAGCGCCAATCGGGCGGGGTGGGAAGATCAGAGCTGGGGACGGGTTTGCGCAGGAAGAAGAGCAGGGCGGAGGCGGTGGCGGGGAGGAAGAGGGCGGACCAGGCGGCAGGCCGGGCATCGAGACCGGCCCAGAGCAGCGCGAAGAAGAGCGCGGACACGGAGCCGAGGCCGGCGGCGACGCCGAATGTGGCTTCGAGAAGGACGGCGGCCCAGCGGGGCCGGAGGCCGCGGCAGGTGCCGGAGGCGGCGACGCCGAGCCAGCCGCTGGCCGCGGAGAGGAGGAGGACGAGGACGCCGGTCACGGTCGGGTCCCCTGGTCGGAGGAGCCGCGGAAGAGGGCCATGCCACCGCCGAGGTCCCGAAGGTCAGGCCCCGCGAGGCGGCTTCGGCGGAGTAGTCGAGGGGACGGGAGAAGCTGCCGATCCACCACTCGGCGCGGGCGCTGGTGCCGGCTTCGACGAGGAGGTGGCGGGCGGCGGCGTACTGCGTGGCAAAGAAGGCGGCAGAGCCGGCGGGGTCGGAGAAGGAGACGTCTGAGAAGTAGCCGATGCGAGCACCGGGGGGCACATCGGCGAGGGCGGTGGAGAGGGCCTATACGCGGGGCATGACGTGGTTGGGGTCCCGGTATTGAGAAGAGGCGAGGCGGGTGTCGCCGTAGTTGCCGAGGGCCCCGAAGAGGGAGAGGGCGGTGACGGCGGCGATGCCCGAGGCAGCGCGCGCAACCCAGGCTCAGGGACGCTGGTCCATGGTGTGGAGGCTTCAGTATAGCGTTGTGGCTGGGCGGTCTCAGAGGGCGAGCTGGCCCTGGTAAAGCATGTCCTTGAGCTTGAATTTCTTCTTGATCTCGAGGTTGCCGCGGTGCATGGCGAATTCGACTTCCTTGTCCGCGAGCTCGATGGGGTGCTGCTTGGAGAAGTGGAAGATAAAGGCGTTCTGGCCCGGGCGGGGCATGGTGATGGAGGTGGGGTGGACCTGCTCGTGGCCTTTCCAGGAGAGCCAGGTGGTCGCCTTCATTTTTTCGGCGGCGTCTTCAGGAGGGGTTTTGCGGTCGCCCTGAGGGCCGGCGCCGGGGCGGCCTTCGCCGGGGGCGCGCATGCCGGGCATGACGACGGCGATGACGTACTCCTCTTCCTGGCGCTCGACGAATGCCTTGGCTTGGGGGGAGGTTTCGGCCTCGGCGCCCATGCGAGAGCGGACGGAGGCGATTTTGATGGGCTTGGCGGTCTGCCAGCGGATGAGGAAGTTGAGAGAGGGAGCCATGCCTCCGCCACCACCCATGCCGCCACCCTCGCCGCCCATGGGAGAACCGCCCATGCTGGAGGAGCTGGAGGCGTCCGGCATGCCGCCGCCGCCGCTGCTGCGGCCTCCGCGGCCGCCTCGTCCGCCGCCGCCGATATTGCCTACCGAGGGGCCGCCCATGGCCACGGAGACGGTCTTGGACCAGGGCGAATCGGTGAGGATCTTCTGCATGTCTTTTTCAGTCCACTGGGCGGGCTCTTTTTCCCAGGGGTCGGCGGCGAAGGCGGGCGCGGGCAAGGCGGCCGCACCGAGGGCGAAAAGCGCGGAACGGCGGTTCAGGGAAGGCATAGGACAACTCCGACTGCAATATATCGCACCATGTGGTCCGAATGAAGGAAGTCAGCGAGGAAGGGCGGCGAGGATGGGAGGGAGGGCGGCGTCGGGATCCCACTCGCGGCGGCCCTGAGTGAGGCCGAGTCGGACGACGACAGCCTGGAGAGAGGGGATGACGATCACATGCTGGCCCTCGAAGCCGTTGAAGGCGAAGGTGTCGGGGGGGAGGTGGGGCCAATCGCGGCTCGCCCGGTCCCAGGGTTCGCCGGCGTTGAGCCAGATCTGGGCGCCGTAGCGCCCGCGCGGGGCCTTGGGGGTGGGTGTGGTGCTGTAGCGGACCCAGCCCGCGGGCAGGATGCGGCGGCCGTCCCAAAGGCCGTCGTTGAGGTAGAGCTGGCCGAGGCGGGCCCAGTCCCGGGCGGTGGCGTACATGAAGGACGAGCCGACGAAGGCGCCGTCGGGGCCGGGCTCGAGGGTGGCGGAGCGGGCGCCGATGGGGTCGAACAGCTCGCGGCGAGGGAACTGCCAGTAGGCGGGGAGGTCGCACTGGAAAGTATCGCGCAGGATGCGGGAGAGGATGTTGGTGGTGCCGCTGGAATACTGCCAGCGGGAGTCGGGAGGGACTTCGAGGGGCCGTGCGGCGGCGTAGGCGCCGGCGCTGGGGGA
>DAHVTI010000088.1 GCA_027324255.1 Bryobacterales bacterium
GGGGCGGGGGCTGGTGATCGAGAGGCTGCCGCGGGAGTCGCCTTACTATTCGGAAGACGTGGGGGTGGACAAGAGCGCGGTGGTGCGGGATGCGCTGGCGGGCGGCGGGGATGTCGCGTTTGCGGGCGACGGGCCGCCGGATATCGTGCCGGCGACGCTGGTGCGGGCGGAGCGGCGGTTCGCGCGGGGACACCTGGCGGAGGCGCTGCGGGAGCGGGGAGAGGGGTTTGTTGGTTTTTCGCGCTGGAGTGAGATCGCAGGGGAGTTGGCGGGGTAGGGGCTACTCGCCGAGGAGGTGGGCGGCGACGGAGAGCCGGTGGGGGGTGGAACGGTGCTCGAAGAGATAGATGCCCTGCCAGGAGCCGAGGGCGAGATGGCCGGCGAGGAGGGGGATGGAAAGATGGACGCCGGTGAGGGCGGAGCGGATGTGGGCGGGCATGTCGTCGGGGCCTTCGAGGGTGTGGATGTAGTCGCGGGAGGATTCGGGGGCCAGGCGTTCGAAGTAGCGGACGAGGTCGGTCTGGACGTCGGGGTCGGCGTTTTCCTGGATGACGAGGGAGGCGGAGGTGTGGCGGCAGAAGAGGGTGAGGAGGCCGGTGGTGAAGCGCTGTTCGCGGACCCAGGGGACCACCTGGCGGGTGAATTCGTAGAGGCCCTTGCCGCGGGTGGAGATGGTGAAGTCGGTGACGGACTGATTCATACGCGCCTTGAGATTAGTTTGCGCCGGTCTGGAGACCGGCGCGCAGGCCTGGCGGCAAGCCCCACATTATTCGACAGTAACGCTCTTGGCGAGGTTGCGGGGCTGGTCGACGTCGCAGCCGCGGCGGACGGCGATGTGATAGGCGAGCAACTGGAGGGGGACGACCTCGAGGATGGGGAGGAGGAGTTCGTGGGTGGGGGGGATCCAGATGACGTGGTCGGCGGCGCGGGCGGCCTCGACCATGCCTTCGGTGGCGATGGCGAGGACCTTGCCGCCCCGGGCCTTCACCTCCTGGATGTTGGAGAGGGTCTTTTCGAAGCGCAGGAGGCTGAACTCGTCGTTGGGGTCGGCGGCGGCGAGGACGACGGTGGGGAGGGACTCGTCGATGAGGGCGTTGGGGCCGTGCTTCATTTCACCGGCGGGGTAGCCTTCGGCGTGGATGTAGGAGATCTCCTTGAGCTTGAGGGCGCCTTCGAGGGCGATGGGGTAGTGGATGCCGCGGCCGAGGTAGAGGAAATCCGTGGCTTTGAAGAGCCAGCGGACGAGGTCTTCGAAGTGCGAGTCGGCGGAGAGGACGTGCTCGAGCCTGGCGGGGAGGCCGAGGAGTTCCTGGGCGAGGGCGACGGATTCGGGCTGGGAGACGCGGCCGCGGGCCTGGCCGAGGTAGAGGGCAAGGATGAAGAGGGCGGTGAGTTGGGCGGTGAAGGCCTTGGTGGAGGCGACGCCGATTTCGGGGCCGGCATGGGTCAGGAGCGTGCCGGCGGCCTCGCGCGAGATCATGGCGCCCATGACGTTGCAGATGGAGAGCGTGCGCGAGCCCTTCTGCTTGGCCTCGCGCTGGGCGGCGAGGGTGTCGGCGGTTTCGCCGGACTGGGAGATGACGACGGTGAGGTCCTGGGGTCCGACGATGGGATCGCGGTAGCGGAACTCGCTGCCGTAATCGACTTCGACGGGGAGGCGGGCAAGGCGCTCGATCATGAACTTGCCGGCGAGGGCGGCGTGCCAGGAGGTGCCGCAGGCGACGATGCGGACGCTCTGGAAGGCGGCGAATTCGGCGGGCTGGATCTGCATTTCGTCAAGAAAGACGCGGCCGGTCTCCTGGCCGACGCGGCCGAGGATGGTGTCGCGGACGGCGCGGGGCTGCTCATAGATTTCCTTGAGCATGAAGTGCTTGTAGCCGCCCTTTTCGGCCATGATGGGATCCCAGAGGATGTGGGAGACCTGGCGCTTGATGGGGCGGCCGGCGAAGTCGATGAGGCGGACGCCGTCGGAGGTGAGGACGGCGATGTCTCCGTCGTGGAGGAAGAAGACGTCGCGGGTATGGGAGAGGATGGCGGGGACGTCGGAGGCCACGAAGTACTCGGACTCGCCGAGGCCGACGACGACGGGGGGCCCGCTGCGGACGGCGACGATTTTGCCGGGGTCGAGACGGGAGATGGCGGCGAAGGCGAAGATGCCTTTCAACTCGGCGACGGCGGCGCGGACGGCGTCCTCGAGGTTGCCTTCGAAGTGGGACTCGATGAGGTGGGGGATGATCTCGGTATCGGTTTCGGTCTGGAAGGAGTGGCCGGCGGCTTCGAGTCGCTGCTTAAGCTCGAGGTAGTTTTCAACGATGCCGTTGTGGACGACGACGATGTTGCCGGAGGAGTCGCGGTGGGGGTGGGCGTTTTCCTCGGTGGGGCGGCCGTGGGTGGCCCAGCGGGTGTGGCCGATGCCGTAGGAGCCGTCGAGGGGGGAGAGGCGGACGGCCTCCTCGAGGTTGTAGAGCTTGCCGGAGGCGCGACGGATTTCCAGGCGGCCGGCGTCATCGACGAGGGCGATGCCGGCGGAATCGTAGCCGCGGTATTCGAGGCGGCGCAGGCCATCGAGCAGGATGGGGAGAGGCTTGCGGGCGCCGATGTAGCCTACGATTCCGCACATAGGATCCTCCAGCGTGCTCGGGCGCGGCCGCAGACAACGGGCCGGTTAGTCGACGATTTCGACGCGGTACTCTTCGATGACGGGATTGGAGAGGACATCGGCGGCGATCCTGTCGAGGTTGGCGGCGGCGCCGGCACGGGAGGTACCATCGGCGAGTTCGATCTCGAAGTACTTGCCCTGGCGGACCGCGGCGATTTCAGGGTGGCCCATGCCGTTGAGAGCGCGGGCGATGGTGGCTCCCTGCGGATCGAGGACCGTCTTCTTGAGAGTGACGTAGACGAGGGCTTTCATGGGCTTTTCCTGAGTTTAGCAGGGCGGAGGGTGGAGGGCTCGACGGAGCGGCGCCAGGCGAGGAGGCGCTCTGAAAGCTGGCGTGCCACGGCGGGGTGGCGCGCGGAGACTTCGGCGCGCTCGGACTGGGATTGAGAGAAGTCGTAGAGCTCCGGGCGCGAGCCGTCGTCGTTGACGAGGAATTTCCAGCGTCCGCTGCGGATGGCGAGGTTGGGGCTCTGGTCGTCGACGCGGCCGGGCCTGAGGTAAGACGCATCGCGGCCGTACTCCCAGAAGAGGTCGTTGCGGCGCTGCCGCGGGCGTCCGAGGAAGGCCGCGGAGAGGTCTTCGCCGTCGAAGGCGACGGAGGGCGCGGGGATGCCGGCGAGGCGGCAGAGCGTGGGGAAGAAGTCGAGGGAGGAGACGAGGGTGGAATCATCGACGCGGCCGGCGGGGGCGCGGCCGGTCCAGCGAACGATCATGGGCTCGCGGATGCCGCCTTCGTAAAGGCTCCACTTACGGCCGCGGAAGCCGGCGGTGGAACCGGGGGGCGCGAAGCC
>DAHVTI010000101.1 GCA_027324255.1 Bryobacterales bacterium
CCCTCCTCATCCTCGGCCAGAACTCTTCTGATGCCCCCTCCCTCCCCCACTGCCTCGACCTCGACGACGCCTCCGTCCTCCACGTCGTCCGCGCCCGCGTCATCTGGGTCGGTCCCGACCCCCGCCTCGCCGACCCCTTCGCTCAGCCCGCCGCCCTCTGCCTCGCCGCCGATTCGTAAACCCCCAGCACCTCCCGCGCTGTGTCCTCCCACCGGAAATGCCGGCACCGCTCGTGCCCCTTCGCCACCAGTTCCACCCGCCGCTCCTCGTTCAGCAGCACTTCCTTCATCCCCCTCGCGATGTCGAACACGTTGTCCGGACTCACGATCTCCGCCGCCTCCCCCACCACCTCCGGCAGCGACGTCGTGTTCGAGCACACCACCGGCGTCCCCGCCGCCATCGCCTCCAGTGGCGGCATCCCGAACCCTTCGTACAACGACGGAAACACGAACGCCGACGCCGCTTCGTAAAACACCCGCAGCGTGTCCAGCGGCACAAATCCCAGAAACCGCACGTACGGCTCGATCCGCGATTGGATCACCGCCTTCCGCACCGCCGGGAATTTCGAAATCTCGTCCCCGATGATGATCAGCCGCAGGTCCTGCCACTCCTCCGCCTCCCGCAGCTCCCCCTTCAGCAGCGCGAACGCCTCCACCAGCCTCGGGATGTTCTTCTGCGGCCGGATCGTCCCCGCGTACAGCAGGAACGGGTACTGCACCTGGTACCGCTCCAGCACCCTCTTCCGCTCGTGCGCCCACGCCTCCGGCCCCGCCGACCTCGCCCCCATCCCCGGCAACTGGTGCGTGAACCGCGGGTCCACCGCCCCGTAGATCCGCTTCACCCGCTCCTCCGGAATCCCCATCAGCGTCACCACGTCGTGACGCGTCGATTCGCTCACCGCCATCACGCACTCCGCCCGCAGCAGCCCCCGCCGGAGGTACACCTGCCTCAGTTCCCCCCGCCATCCCGTCCCGCCCTCGATGATCAGGCTCGACAGGTCGTGCACCGTCACCACGTACGGCCGCGGCATCAGCGCCGCCACCCGCGCCAGCGGGATGTGCGTCAGGTCCGGCTTCTGCTGCCTGACGAACAGCGGAAACGCCGCTTCTTCCACCAGCCCTTCGTCTTTCCGCTCGTACGGAACACGCCGGAAGTTCGCCGGCAGTCCGTCGAACTCGTGCTGGTCCGCCTTGTAACCCGCCAGCAGGAACTCGTGCTCCGTCTTCAGCCCCGCCAGCCCCCGCAGCAGGTTCCGGATGTACGTGCCATAGCCGAAGTCCCTCACGTGCCTCGCGTCGAGAAGGATCTTCAGCCCCATGCCGCGCTCCCTGTCCTGCTCAGTCCCGGGCCATCTTCCACGCGTACAGCGGATGCTTCGCCGTCAGCGCCGAAACCCGCTCCCGCACCGCCGCCAGGTTCTCTTCCGACGTGGTCGCGGACAGCACCTGCGCAATCAGCGCCGCCACTTCTTTCATCTCCGCTTCTTTGAACCCCCGCGTCGTCACCGCCGGGCTCCCCAGCCGGATCCCGCTCGGGTTCAGCGGCGGATTCTGATCGAACGGAATCGAGTTCTTGTTCACCGTGATCCAGGCCTCGTCCAGCGCCCGCTCGGCTTCTTTCCCCTTCAGCCCCTTCGAAAACACGTCCACCAGCATCACGTGCGAATCCGTCCCCCCGCTCACCACCCGGTAGCCCGCTTCCGTCATCCCCGCCGCCAGCGCCTGCGCGTTCTTCACCACCTGCTTCTGGTACTCCACGAACTCCGGCGTCATCGCCTCCAGGAAGCACACCGCCTTCGCCGCCACCACGTGCACCAGCGGCCCCCCCTGCGTCCCCGGAAACACCACTTTGTCGATCGCCGCCCCGTACTGCGCCTTCGCTAAAATGATCCCCGCCCGCGGCCCCCGCAGCGTCTTGTGCGTCGTCGACGTCACGATGTCCGCCCACTTGCACGGGTTCGGATAAATGCCGGCCGCCACCAGCCCGCTGAAGTGCGCCATGTCCACCAGCAACAGCGCGCCCACCGCGTCCGCAATCTCACGGAACTTCGCAAAGTCGATGATCCGCGAATACGCGCTCGCCCCCGCGATGATCATCTTCGGCCGGTTCTCTCCGGCGAGCCGCGCCACTTCCTCGTAATCGATCGTCTCCTCGCCCGGCTTCACCCCGTACGGCACCACGTGGTACGTCTTGCCCGAGAAGTTCAGCGGATGCCCGTGCGTCAGGTGCCCGCCGTGCGACAGGTTCATCCCCAGAATCGTGTCCCCCGGCTGCAGCACGGCCGAATACGCCGCCTGGTTCGCCTGCGACCCCGAATGCGGCTGCACGTTCGCGTACTCTGCCTCGAACAGCTTCTTCGCCCGCTCCCGCGCCAGGTTCTCCACCACGTCCGTGTGCTCGCACCCGCCGTAGTACCGCTTCCCCGGATACCCTTCCGCGTACTTGTTCGTGAATACGCTCCCCGTCGCCTCCAGCACCGCCTGCGACGTGAAGTTCTCGCTCGCAATCAGCTCCAGCCGCGAATGCTGCCGCTCCACTTCCTTCCGGATCGCCTCCGCCACCTCCGGATCCACCGCCGCCAGGGGCCTCGCCATGCTCTCTTCTGCCGTCATCTCTTTCATCCCTCCTTCGTGGATCCCTGCTCCAGCTTGTCCACCCGCCGCTTGTGCCGCCCGCCTTCGAACTCCGTCATCAGGAAGATGTCCACCCATTCTTCCGCCTGCTTCGCGCTCGTGTACCGCGCCCCCATCGCCAGCACGTTCGCGTCGTTGTGCTGCCGCGTCAGCGCCACTTCGTCCGTGTTGTACGCCAGCGCCGCCCGCACTCCGGGCACTTTGTTCGCCGCGATCGAGATCCCAACCCCCGTCGAGCACACCACCACTCCGCGCTCCGCCTGCCCTCTGCTCACGGCTTCCGCTACCGCCCGCCCGTAGTCCGGGTAGTCCGTCGAGGCGCTAGAATGGGTCCCGAAATCAGCCACTTCGTGGCCTTTCGCCTCCAGCGCCGCGCGCAGCTCTTCCTTGAGCTGATACCCGGCGTGGTCGGCTCCGATTGCGATTTTCATGGGGGGAACTACGAGTTTATCACGCCCCCGCCGCGCGCCCTTTATTCCCCGCCTTCGTGGTTCTCGCCTTTGCTCTGCACGTAGGCGATCAGGTCCATCCGCTTCACGTCGCCGCCTTCGATCCCCGCCACCGCGTCGCCTTCGTTCTCGTAAAGGTGGAACACCTCGCTCAGCTTCGTCAGCAGCATCAGGTCCACCACGCGATCCGTCAGGTTGAACATCCCCAGCTTCCCGCCCGCATCGCCCACCACCCGGTGCGCCACCACCAGGTACCCCATCCCGCTCGAGTCGATGTACTCCGTCTGCCCGAAGTCCAGCCCGATCTTTACCTGTCCGGCGTGGATCGCCGCATCCACCTTCTGGCGGAATTCCTCCACCGCGTCCCCAATCACAAACCGCCCCGCGAGCGCCAGCACCAGCACTCCGCCGTTCGTCCGTTCCGTCACTTGGAAACTCATATAGTCGTATCCACTGTATCCGAACTCCCGCCCGCCCGCCATGCGGGCTCCTCCCCACCCCCCATGTTAAAATTCAAGGTTTACCATGCTGTGGTCCCGTCTCTTCATCCCCACCCTCCGCGAAAACCCCGCTGAAGCCGAGGTCATCTCCCACCAACTCCTCCTCCGCGCCGGCTACATCCGCCAGCTCGGCGCCGGCATCTACAACTACCTCTACCTCGCCCAGCGCTCCCTCCTCAAGGTCCAGCAGATCGTCCGCGAAGAGATGGACGCCATCGGCGCCCAGGAGTTCTACCTCCCCGGCCTCAACCCCGCCGAGGTCTGGCAGGAGTCCGGACGATACGACGTCATGGGCGACAACATGTTCCGCCTCAAGGACCGCTTCGGCCGCCCCCTCTGCCTCGGCATGACTCACGAAGAGGTCATGACCGCCATCGCCCGCGGCGAACTCCGCTCCTACAAGCAGCTCCCCCAGATCTGGTATCAGATCCAGACCAAGTTCCGCGACGAACCCCGCCCCAAGTCCGGCCTGCTCCGCGTCCGCCAGTTCATCATGAAGGACTCCTACTCCTTCGACCTCGCCCCCGAAGGACTCGACGTCGCTTACGAAAAACACCGCATCGCCTACTGCCGCATCTTCGACCGCTGCGGCCTCGAATACGTCGCCGTCGAAGCCCACTCCGGCGCCATGGGCGGCTCCCAATCCCAGGAGTTCATGGTCGCCACCAACGCCGGCGAGGATTACGTCGTCTCTTCAAAACAAACCGGCTACGCCGCCAACCTCGAGAAGGCCGTCTCCCGCCCCGTCCCTCCCGCCACTCCCGACAACGAGGCCGCCCTCACGCCCGAAGAGGTCCACACCCCCGGCCAGAAGACCATCGACGAGGTGTCGGCCTTCCTCAAGGTCCACCCCACCTCCATCATGAAGACCCTCGTGCTCGTCGCCGACGGTAAACCCTACCTCGCCGTCCTCCGCGGCGACCACCAGCTCTCCGAAACCAAGTTCCAGTCCGCCACCGCCTGCCAGGAGTTCCGCCCCGCTCATCCCGAGGAGATGCGGGAGTTCCTCGGTGCCGACGCCGGCTCCCTCGGCCCCGTCCGCATCACCACCATACCCGTCCTCATCGATGAGGCCCTCAAAGGCCGCAAAAACCTCGTCGCCGGCGCCAACAGGGACGACTACCACCTCCTCAACGTCACCCCCGAAGAGGACTTCCAGGGCGCCTGGCACGACCTCCGCCAGGTCGCCGAAGGCGATACCGAAATCGACACCGGCGCCCCCCTCGACGTTCGCAAGTGCGTCGAAATCGGCCATATCTTCAAGCTCGGCTACAAGTACTCCAAGTCCATGGGCCTCAACGTCCTCGACCACAACGGCGTCGAAACCCCCGTCATCATGGGCTCCTACGGCATCGGCATCGAGCGCGTCCTCTGCGCCGCCGTCGAGCTCTTCTCCGACTCCAACGGCATGAGCCTGCCCGTCTCCATCGCCCCCTTCGAGGTCGTCCTCACCCCCGTCAAGAGCGCCGACGCCACCCTCCGCGAAGCCGCCGGCAAACTCTACGCCGAACTCAAAGCCCTCCACGTCGACGTCCTCTACGACGACCGCGACTTGAGCCCCGGCGTCAAGTTCAAGGACGCGGATCTCATCGGTATCCCCTTCCGCGTCAACCTCGGCAAGAAACTCGCCTCCGGACTCATCGAGCTCGTCAACCGCCGCACGAAAACCAGCACCGACATCCCCGTCGCCGAAGCCGCGGCCCTCATCCGGCAGGCCATCGCCGAAGCCCGCCCCACCACGGCTCACTAATGCAGGATTGGTCCAGCGTCCGCGCCCTCTTCCCCGCGCTCCAGCGCTGGACCTTCCTCAATACCGCCACCTTCGGCCAGCTCTCCACCCGCTCCGTCGACGCGGTCTCCCATCACTTCCAGCACCGCAACGAAACCGCCTGCTCCGACTTCCTCTCCTGGTTCACCGATCACGACCGCCTGCGCGAAAAGCTCGCCCGCCTCATCCACGCCTCCGCCGGCGACATTGCCTTCCTCCCCAACGCCTCCACCGGCCTCGGCATCCTCATGCACGGCCTCCCCTGGAAGGACGGCGACCAGGTCCTCACCCTCGAGCACGAATTCCCCAACAACCTCTACGCACCACTCCACCGCGACATCATCCTCCGCGAAGTTCCGCATCATCGCCTGCTCGATAGCATCACGGACCGCACACGATTACTCGCCATCAGCGCCGTCAACTACACCACCGGCTACCGCGCTCCGCTCGAGCAGATCTCCGATGAATGCCGCCGCCGCGGCGTCCTCCTCTACGTCGACGCCACCCAGATGCTCGGCGCGCTCCAGTTCGACTTCTCCCGCATCCAGCCCGATGTCCTGACGGTGAACTGCTACAAGTGGATGCTCGCCCCCAACGGCATCGCCTTCATGGCCGTCCACCCGCGCCTCCGCCCCCAGCTCCCTCCGCTCACCATCGGCTGGCGCTCCCACCACGACTGGCGCAACGTCAGCCAGCTCTGGCACGGCAAGCCCGAACTCAAGGAATCGGCGGAAAAGTACGAGGGCGGCATGCTCCCGTCCTCCCTCCTCTACGCCCTCGAAGCCAGCGTCGATCTCATGCTCGAACTCACCCCCGAAGCCATCGAGCGGCGCGTCCTCTCCCTCGCCGCCCTAAGCCGGAAACTCTTCCCCAACGCCCTCCCCTACGACAACTCCGCCATCGTCGCCGCCCCCGTCGAAGACGCCCCCGCCCTCTCCGCCCGGCTCAAGCAACGCCGCATCCTCACCTCCGCCCGCCACGGCCTCCTCCGCGTCTCGACTCACTTCTACAACGACGAGTCCGACATCGCCGCCCTCGCCGCCGCCCTCTAAAGCACCACCACGCTCTTGCTCAGCCTCCCCAGGGCTTTATCGAAAGTCACCAGCCGCCCCTTGTGCTTCACCGCCAGCCCGATCAGGTAGATGTCCGTCACCTGCCGGTGCCCTTCCAACTTCACCCCCGAAAGCCTCACCGCCTCGGCGAATCCCAGGTTCATCGGCCAGAACTCGTGCCCTGCGGCTTCGCAGTTCTCCTTCAGACGCTCCAGCGCGTCTTCCGCGCTCACATCCCCCATCGTCACCCCGGGATTCGACATCAGCCGCACAAACCCTGATTGCGTCAGCGCGCAGGTGGCCCACCCATCCGCAGCGTTCTTTGAAAACCACCTCAGCGCCGCGGCGTGCGACGAATGCGGCGGCCAGAACAACGCCAGGACCATGTTCACGTCCAACAGGTAGCCCGCGCTCAAATCCCTTCCTCCTCCATGATCCGCCTCACTTGTTCGGTCGTGATCTTCGGAAAGTCCTTCGGCGGATCGAAAATCAAAAGGCCGCTCACTTCTTTCACGGGGATCTTCACCCTGGCCCCCTTCGCCACCAGTTCGGATACCGCCTTCCCTAGCCCGATCTTCCGGTTCTTCGCGTACCGCACCGCCAGCTTGTACGCATCATCATCGATGTGCAATGTCGTCCTCATGTCTTCATGATGCCATAAATCACTTTTGATGCATCCGCACTGTCAGGCGCGCAAACCGCGCCCCGTACCGCCGCGCCTCCTGCTTCGCCGCTTCCCCCACTTCTCCGAACGCTTGCGCCCCCAACGATCCGTAGCCCCCCTCCAGCACGCCCCCAACCACCACGAACCGCATCGCCAGCAGCGCCGCAATCACCCCCATCCTCGTCGTGTCCGCCCCGTTCGACGCCGTGCCCGACGTGCAGAACACCCCGCCCGTCTTCCCCTCCCCGAAATCCTTCCCCAGCCACCCCCCCATCCGGTCCAGCAGCCTCTTCGTCTCTCCCGACATCGTCTGCCAGTGCACCGGCGTCCCCACCAGAATCCCCGCCGCGCCCTTCACGTCTTCCGCCTTCACCTCCGCGCTGCTCTTCACCACCACCTCCACCCCCTCCACTCCCGCCGCCCCCGCCCGCGCCGCCTCCGCCAGCGCACGCGTGTGCCCCGTCTCCGAGTGCACCGCGATCAGCACCTTTACCGGCGCGCCCCACGCGCACACCGACACCGCAATCCACAACAACAGTTTCGCCATGCCCCCTACTCTATCCCTCATGCGCGTTCTCTTCCATCCCGAATTTCAGGGGGGACCACCCCATCCCGCAATCCTGCTCCCCTCTGCCGCGTCCATTCCAGTGGATGAAGACCCCCGGGCACCCGAAAAGGAATCAGGACGCTGGCTTGGAATGGTTTCCGCGTCTCGTGGACCGGTTCGTTCCTCCTCTTCCTCCGGCGCCCTGCCTCTCCGGCTGCCCGCGGGGCCTTCCTCCCCATCCGGCTTCGGAATTTCCATCTAAAAGGAGTGTGTTCCCATGAAACTTCACGTCTTTTCCTGCACCCTGGCACTCGCCCTGGCCGCCGTCCCCGCCTTCGCCACCGCCAGGATCAACACCGCCCAGCGTTTCCTTGACGACATGCACGAAAATGCCCTCAAGGCGTCCGACAACGCCACCACCGCCTCGGCCTATTCCGCCATGGACGGCATGGACTGGCAGGGCTACCTGCCCTACCTCAGCAGCCTCAAGAACGACATCAACCGCATGGGTAAAGACCTCGCCCACCTCAAGGCCATGCCCGAAATGGAATCCCCCGCCGCCCGCCAGGCCCTCCGTCGCGTCGAACCCCTCCTCAAGCAGGCCGCCCTCCAGGCCGACCAGGCCACCGAGTTCTTTAACGCCCACCACGACACCCTGTGGCAGCCCCATTACGTCAACCAGCTCAAGTCCATCAGCACCGAATCCAACCGCATCGCGGCCCTCCTTCACGATGCCCGCCAGATTCCCACTCTCCAGCAGCGCGAAGCCGCCCTGCGCCGCGATCTCTCTGCCTCCAAACGCCACTGAGCCCCAGCCCCGGCGCCTCCCCGCCGGGGCCTCCGCTCCTCGCTGTAACCCTGCGCGCTTTCACTCGTCTCATCAGTTGTAAGTTCTTTGCATGCCGGAACAACGCACTCCCTCCAGTGCCCTTTCCCATTGCTTTCTCAGGTAAGCGCTGCCTTTCCATCGTCCTCTCCTCTTTTTCCCGCTCTGTTCCAGGCAATGAATAACCATTTCAACCAGGAACGGAGTTTCTGCCCATGAGATATTCCCTCTATTCGTGCCTGATGGCTCTCGGCCTCGCCGTCCTTCCTGCCTCCGCCACCACCACCACTCCCGTGGCCCGGCGCCTGGCCGGTGACATCAGCTCCGATGCGGCCCGCACCGCCGAAACCGCTTTCCGCCTCGGCTTTGTCCAACCTGGCATCTCCCCTGAAACCCAGGCCATGCGCCTCGACAACATCAGGCAGCGCGTCAACGCCATGGGGAAGGACCTCGCCGAACTCAAAGCCCTCAATCCCTCCTACGATCGCGACATCAGCCGCGCGCTCCTTCAGGCCGACCCTCTCCTCCGGTCTATCGCTGCCGAAACCACCAGCGCCGTCGAGTTTTACAACCACGACCGCAACAGGCTCTGGACCCCGGCATTTACCGGCACTGTCGCCTCCATCGAGGATCGCGCCGCGGAACTCCACCAACTCCTCGGTGATGCCCGCGAGCTCTCCGTCCTGCGAGGCCGTGAAACCGCGCTCCGCCGCGACATCGATTTGCAGAGCCCGCGCTGATCCCTCACCGGCCGGCCCGCGCCCCGCGGGCCGGCCTCCCCCGCTACACTCAAGTTCATGCTCGCCCTGCTCCTCGCCGCCTCCCTCCTCCGCACCGTCTCTCTCCAGGGCGACACCCATCACGTCCAGGGCATCGCCGTCGATGAAGGACGCCTCTACGTCACCAGCGTCGACCGCGCCGCCCGCAAAGGCTTCCTCTCCCTTTACGACCTCCAGTCCGGCCGCCTCCTCCGCTCCGTCGAACTCCAGCAGGGCGCCCTCTTCCACCCCGGCGGCTTTGACCTCGACGACTCCTCCCTCTGGATCACCGTCGCCGAATACCGCCCCGCCTCCCGCGCCGTCATCCAGCGCCGCTCCAAACAAAACCTCGATCTTTTGTCTTCCTTCGAAATCCCCGACCACATCGGCGCCCTCGCCCTCTCGCCTTCATCCCTCACCCTCGTCAATTGGGACGCCCGCACCTTCTACACCTGCTCCCTGGACGGCAAAATTCTCCTCAAGCGCCCCAACCCCAACCCCACCCGCTACCAGGACCTCAAGTTCCGCTACGGTGCCCTCGTCGCCTCCGGCCTCTGGCCCAAGCCCCACAAGGGCGGCGCCGTCGAATGGCTCGACCCCGAAACCCTCGCCCCTCTCCAGTCCGTCCCCTTCGCCCTCACCGATCGCGGCACCCCCTTCACCAACGAAGGCATGGACCTCCGCGACGGCATGCTCTATCTCCTCCCCGAGGACGCCCCCTCCCGCCTCTTCGTCTTCTCCCTCAACTGACTCACTCCATCTCCAGCTTCACCACCGCCCCCGCCGTTCCCTCCGGCACTCCCTTCACCCGCAGGCATCGGTCCGGCTTCTGGTTCCACAGCCGCGGCAGCCGCACCACCTCCGCCTGCAGCGGCTTCCCCGTATTCAACAGCGTCGCCCGCACCGGCTTCTCCGCCATCGGCTGCAGCAGCAGCGCGTCCGTCGCCGGTTCCGCCGTCACATGCGCGTACAGCGTCTTCCCGCGCCGCGTGAACAGCAGCGACGCATCCGCCGCCAGCCGCCCCGCCGGCTCCGCCGTCAGCCCTTCTTTCACCGCCTTGTACCAACGCCCGATCTCGTCCAGCATCCCTGTCGCGCGCGCCGGCAGCGTCCCATCCGCCATCGGACCTACGTTCAGCAGGTAATTCCCGCCTTTCGCCAGCGTCTTCTGGATGCTCCGCTTCAGGTGCGAAACCGTGTAGTAATCCTCGTCCGCCCGCCACCCCCAACTCTGGTAGCCCACCGCCTCGCACGCCTCCGTCGGCCGCTCGAATATCCCCACGCCCTCCACCGTCCTGTCGTAGTCCCGCTCCGGCGTCCCGTAATCCCCATCGTCGAAGCCGCGGTTGTTGATCACCGCCGCCGGCTGCAGCTCCCGGATCATCGCACGCACCGACGCGTCCCGCACCTTCAGCACGTTCGCGTCCCACCAGATCCCCCCGATTTTCCCGTAATTCGTGCACAATTCCCGCACCTGCCGCTTGACGTATTCGAGATACTTCGCCAGGTCCGGCTCGTCCCCCGCCTGCGGCCCCGCGAATTCGTACGGCCGCCCCGCGTGCGGATAGTTCTTCTGGTGCTCGTCCACCACCGAGTAGTACAGGCACAGCGGCACGTTCCGCCGCCCGCACTCCTCCGCCAGCATCTTCAGCACATCCTCCCCGTACGGCGTCCGCGTCACCTTGTAATCCGTCGCCGCGCTGTCCCACAGGCAGAAGCCGTCGATGTGTTTCGTAGTAAAGCAGACGTACTCCATCCCCGCCCGCTCCAGCGCGTCCAGCCACTCCGCCGGCCGGTACTTCACCGGATTGAATTGCTGGATCAGCGGCTCGTACTGCTCCCGCTTCAGCCTCTTCCGGTACAGGTCCTGCTCGTGCCACGCCGGAATCGCGTACAGCCCCCAGTGCAGGAACAGCCCGAACCGCTTCTCGAAGAACCAATCCCGCCCGTCCCCGAACCTCGCCGGCGCCGCAGCAGCCGCCGCCGCCGGAACCATCGCTGCAAACTCTCTCCGCGTCATGCCGGAATGATATCCTGTCCCGTAACTTCCGCACCCCTGCGGTGTCTTCCCCACCAGGAACCGGCATGCTCGAAATCCGCCACCTCTCCAAGCTCTTCTCCGGCATCCCCGCCGTGGACGGCGTCTCCTTCTCCGCTGCCCCCGGCGCCGTCACCGGCTACCTCGGCCCCAACGGCAGCGGCAAGTCCACCACCGTCAAGATGATCACCGGCCTGCTCGAGCCCTCGTCCGGCGAAATCTTCTGGAACGGCGCCCGCGTCAAAGACGACCTCGTCTCCTTCAAGTCCATCCTCGGCTACGTCCCCGAGGAGCCCTTCCTCTACCCCCACCTCTCCGGCGCCGAATACCTCGAGCTCGCCGGCCAGATGCGGCTCATCCCTCCCGCCCGTCTTTATCCGAAAATCGAGGCATTCTTATGACAATTCGATCTTTACGGCGACCGTTACACCGCCATCGCCTCCTACTCCAAGGGCATGCGCCAGAAAATCCTCCTCGCCGCCGCCCTCCTCCACGACCCCCAGCTCATCGTCCTCGACGAGCCCTTCTCCGGCCTCGACGTCCACTCCTCCCTCGTCCTCCGCCACCTCATCCAGTCTCTCGCCGCCGCCGGAAAAACCGTCCTCTTCTCTTCCCACGAACTCGAAACCGTCGAGCGCGTCTGCTCCCGCGTCGTCATCCTTTACCAGGGCAAGGTGGTCGCCGACGACTCCGTCGCCAACCTCCGCAGCCTCATGTCGCTGCCCAGCCTCGAAGCCATCTTCACCCAGCTCGCCCTCCGCCAGGACCCCGCCGCCATCGCGGACTCCCTCATGGAGGCCATCCGCCGATGACACGCCTCCACCAGATCCGCTCGCAGCGCCTCCTCCGCCATTTCTTCCATTCCTTCTTCGACAACGAAATCATCGCCCCCGCCGGCGAAGCCCATCAGACCTTCGTCTCCGCCGCCGCCCTCCTCGGCGGCCTCGGCTTCACGCTCTCGCTCATCTTCGCTCTCCGCTACGGCATCGGCCTCACCGGCGCCAGCGCCGCCTACCGCCAGTGGGCCGCCGTCTCCGACAACCTCATCGTCGTCCTCCTCACCATGGCCCTCATGGGCCTGCTCACCGTCCTCGCCTGGGACAGCCTCCTGCCCACCCGCCGCGATGCCCACATCCTCTCCGCCTTCCCGCTACGCCCCTCCGCCATCTTCCGCGCCCGCCTCTTTGCCACGCTGCTGTTCTTCGCTTTGACCCTCACTGCCCTCGCCATCCTCCCCCTGCTCGCTCTGCCCATCTGCCAGACCCCCGCCGGCGATTGGACGCAGCTCGCCCGCCGCTTCGCCGCCCAGCTCACCGCCGTCTGCGCCTCCGCCGCTTTCGTCTTCTTCTCCGCGCTGCTGCTCCAGGCCCTCCTGCTCGCCCTTCTCCCCTACGCCCGCTTCCTGCAGTTTTCCTCGCTCCTCCAGATCCTCTACCTGCTCTCGAGCTTCGCGCTCTTCTTCCTCACGCCCAATCCCGCCGACGCCGTCCGCGCCCGCCTCCACTGGGCGCTCTACCTCCCGCCTTACTGGTTCCTCGATCTCTGGCAATCGCTCGCCGGCGGCTTCTGGCCTTTCCCGCGCCACACCGCTGCGCTCGCCCTGCCCGCCGCCGCCTCCGTCGTCACCCTCTCGCTCGCGCTCTTCGCCGCGCTCTACAGCCGCGCCCTGCGCAAAGCCGTCGAAGGCCTGCCGCTCTCGCCCTCCGGCCCGTCGTTCTTCACCAGGGCCCTCGCCGCCGCCCTCGACAACACCTGCCTTCGCGACGCCCGCCAGCGCGCCGTCTTCTGGTTCGCCGCCCGCACGCTCTTCCGCCACCGCGACCACCGCCTCCTGCTCGCGCTTTACTTCTCCCTCGGCCTCGCCTGGGTCCTCGCCGGCGTCTCTTCCGCCTTCTCCACCGGCTTCTCCCGCCTCACCCTCGCGCCCGATCCCGTCACCTGCACCATCCCGCTCAGCATCGCCGCCATCCTGCTCATCGGCATGCGCGCGCTCTTCAGCCTCCCCGTCGAACTGCGCGCCAACTGGCTCTTCCGCACCACCGCCCCGCTCAGCGACCCCGCCATCCCCCGCGCCGTCCGCAAGCTCCTCATCGCCATCGGCGTCGTTCCCATGGCCCTCGCCCCCTTCCCGCTTTGCTTCGCCGCCTGGGGCCCGCGCGCCGCCCTCGCCCACTCGCTCCTCTTCCTCCTCGAATGCGCCATCCTCCTCGAGTTCGTCACCTGGCGTTTCACCAAGGTCCCCTTCACCTGCTCCTGGCTCCCCGGACAGGCCAATCTCAAGGTGAAGCTCGGCGTCTACTTCATCGAGTTCGGCGCCGCCATGAGCTTCCTCGGCTCGCTCGAATCCTTCGCCCTCACGCGCCCCACCCTCTCCGCCTTCGTCAAACTCAGCCTCTTCCTCTTCGCGATCCTTGCCTGGCGCGTCTGGCGCCGCCGCGCCGCCGCCCGCGAGCCCTGGGCCTTCACCTTTGAAGAGCAGCCCACCCTCGCCGTTAACTCGCTCCGCCTCTCCTGAACACTGCTGTACGATGTCTGCATGCCGCTCTCGCGCCGCGCGTTTCTTGCTTCTTCGCTTGCCCTCAAGGCCGCTCCGCCCCGCCCCAACTTCCTCTTCGTCCTCGCCGACGACCTCGGTTGGGCCGACCTCCCCTGCTACGGCTCCACTTTCCACGAAACCCCCAACCTCGACCGCTTCGCCGCCTCCGCCCTCCGCTTCACCACCGCCTACTCCGCCGGCGCCGTCTGCTCTCCCACCCGCGCCTCCATCATGACCGGCTGCTACCCTTGCCGCGCCGGCATCACCGACTACCTCCCCGGCCTCTCCTCCGAAGGCCGCAAGCTCAAGACCCCCGACGACCTCGATGCGCTCCCCCTCGACCGCACCACCATCGGAGAAGCCTTCAAACAAAACGGCTATCAGACGTTTTATGCCGGCAAGTGGCACCTCGGCGGCGGCGGCTTCTCCCCCCTCGATCAGGGCTTCGACTCGTGGATCGAGGAAGGCCGCGGCAAGCAGGACCCCAAGGGCGGCGAGCGCTACACCGCGGGCACCCTGCGCTTCCTCGACACCCGCGATTCCTCGCGGCCCTTCTTCGCCCTCGTCTCTTACAACGAGGTCCACACGCCCATCACCCCGCGCGATCCCTGGGTGGAGCACTTCCGCCGCAAGGCCGCGGCCCTCCCGCCCCTGGCCGAGCCGTTCCTCAACGAGCGCCGCGGCCGTAGCCGCGTCCGCCAGGACAACCCCGAGTACGCCTCCATGCTCGCCAACCTCGACCACTACACCGGCCGCCTGCTCGCCCGCCTCGACGACCTCCGCCTCCGCGAAAACACCGTGGTCGTCTTCTGCTCCGACAACGGCGGCCTCTGCACCCAGGCCAAGCCCGGCCCCACTTCCAACTTCCCGCTCCGCTCCGGCAAGGGCTGGCTCTATGAAGGCGGCATCCGCGTCCCGCTGCTCGTGCGCGTCCCCGGCATCACTAAACCCGGCGCCACGTGCGACGCCCAGGTCATCAGCACCGACTACTTCCCCACCCTGCTCGATCTCGCCGGCCTGCCGCTGCAGCCCCGCCTCCACCAGGACGGCGTCTCCATCGCCCCGCTCCTCCGCGGCCGCCCCCACCTGCCCGCACGCACCCTCTACTGGCACTACCCCCACTACCACGGCTCCACCTGGGCGCCCGGCGGCGCGCTGCGCGACGGCAACTGGAAACTGATCGAGTTCTTCGAGGAGAACAAGGCCGAGCTGTACCGCCTCGACAAAGACCTCGCCGAACGAAACGACCTCGCGCCGCGGCAACCCGCCCGCGTGCAGCAACTCCAGGCCAAGCTCGTAGCATGGCGAAACGAGGCGGGCGCAAAAATGCCCGTCCCCCAGGTGGGGTAGGCCTCCAGGCCTGCGGCCGGGCCTCCAGGTCCGGCCCCCGCGCGTTGTTCGACGGATGCTGTGCCCCCCGGCGCCGGCCCGCGCCTTGCCCCGTCCCCTACTTCTCCGGCGGCTTCTTCTCTTCTTTGATCTTCTCTTCCTTCAGCTTGTCTTCCGGGATCGGCTCCATGTCCGTGTCGAACGTGATGGTCGCCTCCGCCCCGAACTTGCGGTAGTTGCGGAACTCCGTCTGGTTCTTCATCAGCAGCTTGCTCTCCCGCATCCGCATCTCCGCCCGCAGCGGCAGCAGGAACGGGCTGCCCGCGATGTCGGTGAAGTCGTAGTCCAGCGTCGACTTCGCCTCCTGAATCGGAAAGCTCGCCGGCATGTTGTCCGCTTCCATCGTCACCCGCAGCACCATCGGCACGTCCCGCTCCACGTAAATCAGGCCCCGGTAGGCCGGCACGATCTCCAACTGCCGCTGCCAGCTCACGTGCCACTGCGACTTCGATTGCAGCACCCGGTACGAATACACGTGGCAGATCTTGCCCCGCAGCTTCGCCCAGCGTTCCCATACGAACTCCGCTTCCGTCGACGGCTCGAAGATCTGCCGCAGCATCGTGCCGAATTCGCCGCTCGACGTCGCCCCGCCCAGCTTCTCGAACTCCGTCTGCGACAGGTTCCCGTTCACCGAGATCAGCTTGTAGTCTTCCTTCTGCTCGAAGTAGCTCAGCCGCGCCGCCACGGTGTCCATCAGGTGGTACATCTCCAGCCCCGACGGATCGTAGTAGCGCCGCGTCACCTGCAGGCAGATGAAGTCCGGCAGCCGCTTGGTGTAGTTCAGCGCCAGCTCGCGCGCTTCGGCGATCACCCTCGCCTGCTCCTCCGAATCCGGCGGCGGCATGGGCGGCAGCGGCGCCTTCTGCGCCACGGGATCCTTCACCGGCGGCAGCAGCGGCGCCGACGCCGTCACCAGCCCGCGCAGCGCATCGGCCGCCTTCGGGCCCAGCCCTTCGCCCAGCAGCTCTTCGATGTCGCGCTCGGTGAGCTTCTCGGTGAGCGTCACTTTCTTGACGTAATCGGCCACCTGCTTGTCCTGGTGCTGCAGCTTGATGGACGAGCGCAGCACGCTCTTCAACTGCCCCACCGACATCTTCATCCCCTGCGCCAGCACCAGCGCCGCACAGAGGCAGGCCACAACTATCGCGCGCCACTTCATGACACTAGAATAGACGCCGCTTCCTGGCCGCGGGTTTTGGCGGATTCAGACTCTTTTCGATCGCCGCCAGCGCCAGCGGCGCCATCACACGGTAGCCCTGCGGGTTCGGGTGCAGCCCGTCGTCGGCCAAATTCGGCGCCATCTGCCCGTCGGCCGCCGCCAGCGCCGGATAGTAGTTCAGGTACACGTACCCGCGCTGGTCGCACTGCGCCTGCAGCCACTTGTTCATCTCCTGAATCGCCCACAGCGGCCGCTGCTTCGTCCGCTCCCAGCTCGGGTTGGCCGGCTTGTGGTGGTCCGACACCGGCAGGATGCTGGCCGCGATCACCTTGATCTTGTGCGCGTCCGCCAGGTCGAACATCATCGAAAGGTTGTTCTGGATCGCCGCCGGATCCACGCCGCGCGCGATGTCGTTCGTCCCGGCCAGCACCAGCACCGCCGCGGGCTGCAGCCGCACCACGTCGGCGTAGAAGCGGCCCAGCATCTGCCCGGTGATCTGCCCGCTGATGCCGCGGTTCACGAAGTCCTTGCCCGGGAAGTATTCGTTCAAACGCCAGAAGTCCGTGATGGAATCGCCCAGGAACACGACGCGCGGATTCTTCGGGGCCGGCTTCGACAGCGTCGCGTCGGCGTCCTTGTAGCGCTTCAGGTTGTCGCGGTCCGGCGACCGCAAATCCGTCTGTAGCTGCTCCACCTGCTTCAGGAAATACGCCTCGATCAGTAGCAGGTCGTCCCTCAGCTCGGCCAGTTGCTGCTTGGCCATCGCCGGGAAATTCACCGGCTTCGGCACGGACTCCGCAACCAGCAGGTAGGCCTTCAGGTTCGCCATGAACCGGTAGTGGAGCTGCGGGTTTCTGACGCCCAGAAACTGCAGGCTTTCCTTGGCCATGCGCATGTTCTCGGCCAGCGGCACGCCGGCGCGGCCCAACTCCGGGCTCGCCACGCCGCCGGCTTCAATCAACTGCAGCACGCGGTCGTACTGCGCCAGCACCGTCTGGTCCGTCAGCATCTTGGGCGCGTCCTGCGCCCACGCCGCCGCCGCCAGCGAAAACACCATCAGCTTCTTCAGCATTCATTGCACCTTTTCCAGTTGCAGCGTGATGTTGCCCACGTAAAACGGAAGCTGCACTTTGATCTGCACCGGCAGCCGCTTCTCGTCGTCGCTGATCCAGATGAACAGCCGCCCCTTGCGCGAATAGAGCACGCCGTTGAACAGGAATGCCTCGTACTTCATCGACCGGAACTCGCCCAGCGGCGTCTGCACCTTCTCCATGCCCAGCGCCACCACACGCGCCATGGCCAGCTTCTTGCCGTCGCTGATGGCCACTTCCGTCGCCGCGCCCGGCGCCAGCTTCAGGTGCCGCAGTTTCGCCAGGCCCCCGGTCGCCTCCTGCACGCACGCCGGCACTTCCATCTCCTTGGCCAGCACCGTCGAGCCGTTGTTCAGGTCTTTTTCCAGGTACGACGACTTCTTCTTCGCACGGTCGAAGGTTACCCTTGTCTCGCGGTTCCGCCGCCCCTCGTGCGCCACCAGCGTCAACCCGGTGGCGCACCAGCCGTCGTCGAAAACGGCCCGGTAGGTGTCGTCCACCTTGATGAACGTGGACACCAGCCCCACGCTCTTCACTTTCATGTCCGTCTGACGCGCGGCGCCATAGGCCAGCGATACCTCGCCCGCGCGCACGAATCGCCACTCTACGCCGTAGTTCAGCGTTTCCGTGCTCTTGGGGGCTTCAGCCTGCTGCGCCCGGGCAAGAGAGCAACAGACCAGCGCGATGACGGTGAGCGCGCCGAGCGGCGCGTTCCGCAGAAGCATGTCCCTACCAGTCTGGCATTTCGGCGCCGCATCCCTCAATGCCCACTTCCCCGCGCCCACTTCCCCGCGCCCCTCTCTCTAGAACTGGAACTTCACCGCCAACTGAACCACCCGCGGCGCCATCGCGTTCACCACCTGCCCGAAGCTCGCGCTGTCGATGTTGCCGTTCACCGCCGCCGCGCCGAAGAACTGCGCGTGATTGAAGATGTTGAACGCCTCCACCCGCAGTTCCACCTGCCGCGCCTCGGTCAGCGCCATGCGCTTGTGCAGCGCCATGTCGAAATTCGCCATGCCCGGCCCGTAGAAAAACCGCCTCGCCGCCGTCCCCAGGCGGCCCTGCTCCGGCACGCCGAACAGCGCCGTGTTGAACGCCGCGCGCCCGTTTCGCGGATTGTGATTCACGTTCAATGCCCCCGGCACGTAATCCGGCGTGTCCACTCCGTCGCTGTTGATCCCGTTCGGAATCGTGCCCAGCAGCGACGTGTCGCCGTTGTTGAAGAGCGTCACCGGCAGGCCCGTGCTGAAACGGGTCATGCCCGACAGCGTCCACCCTCCCGTCCAACTGTTCTTCCGGCCCAGCACGCGCTCCAGCGGCAGGTGCAGGTTGTAACTCGCCACCAGGTTGTGTCGCAGGTCGAAAGCCGATAACGCACGGCTCAGCCTGTGGTTCAACGGGTTCACTGCTTCCGACAGGCTCGACGACTGGTCCAGCGACTTGCCGTACGTGTAGCCCAGCAGAAACTCCCGCCCTTCGCCCGAATGGCGCAGCGTCACCTGCAGCGAGTTGTAGCTGGAGTTCCCGATCGTCTTCTGGTACGAGAAGCCCGCAAACTCGGAGCTGAACGGCCCGCGCGTCCCTTCGATCTTCCGGCCGTCCCGCCTGATGTACGTGTTGTTCTGCCCGAACGGGCCGCACGTCGCGCTTCCCGGAGCCACGTCTTCCGGCCTGCTCAGGCTCAGGCACAGCGCCGGGTCGCCCGGGTTCGCCGACACCAGCACCAGCAGGTGATGCGCCTGGCTGCCGGCGTAGCCCGCGCTCAACAGCGTGTTCTTCCTCAACTCTCTCTGGATCGAAAACGTGTAGCTCTCGCCGTACGGCGTCACGTTCTGCGGATGGTAGCCCGGCATGTGGGCCACGGGCAGGTATTTCGACCAGTCCACCGTGCTGTTCGGCTTCGCCGCCGACGCCCCCGGCGCGGCGATCGGCGAGGGAAAGCGCTGCCCCACGTTTTCGCCCGTGGCGGCGATCACGAAGGGATTCTCGAACAGCGGCGGACCGAAGCTGTCGAAGTCCATCCCGTACGGCGGATTGGCGCTCATGATGCCCGCCGACAGTCCTTCTATCGCGGTGTAGTACAGCCCGTAGCCGGCCCGCACGCTCGTCTGCCCGCCCTCCCCGAACAGCCTGCGCAGCACTCCTCCATCGAACCCGGGCGACCACGCCAACCCGAGTCGCGGCGCGAAATTCCCGTACCTCGCCGGCGCCAGCGTCTCCGGAATGCCCGGGTCGCCGGGAAACACCAGCCCGCGCGGCGCGCCCGGATAAACCACCGACTGCTGGCCCAGCACGGCCGTCTGGATCTGGTTGAACTTCTCGCGCCACGGCGGCAGCAGGTCCCAGCGCACTCCGTAGTTCAGCGTCAGGCTCGGCCGCGCCTGCCAGCGGTCCTGCGCATACGCTCCGGCCTGCGTGCTCCGCGGGTAGAAGTGCTTCGAATCGCCCTGCGCGTACACGCTCGCGATGCCCAGCAGGTAATCCGCGAAGTCTGAGCCCGTCTCCGTCCCCTGGAACATGAACGTGCCGTTGTACGTCGCGTTCGGCGCGATGTTGATCTGGCTGTGCCGCATGCTCGCGCCGAACTTCATCATGTGGCGGCCCGCGATCTTCGAGTAACTGTCGGACCACTGGTACGTGTTGTTCGCCTGCGCCACCCCCGTGATGTTCACGCCGATGGTGAGATCGTTGAACGCGATGTTCTCGATCCCCTCGATCTCCGGCGCTAGCGGCACGATGGTGGGATGGCCCGCTTCATCCGCGAAGCCCTGCGACACCAGGCTCGGCCCCACCCCGCCCACCGGCCGGCCCACGTCGTTCGAGGTCCGCATGTAGCCGAGCCGCAGTTCGTTGATCGAACTGGGGCCGAACGCCGTCGTCAGCCCCAGCGTGGCCAACTGCGCCCGCCCCTGCGTGATGGCGTTGAAGCCCGGTACGTTCGCGCCCGCCTGCGCGGTCGGATACGGACTGTCGGAAGAGTAGTCGTCGGCGAAGTAGTAGGCCGACATCGCGCCCCACCGCGTATTGACGTCCACCTTTACGGCGCCTTTGTCGTCGCGCAGAGTTTGGTTCATCCGCGCGGTCGAAAACGTGTGGTCGCCGCGGTTGGGCTCGGGAATATAGGCAAGCAGCTTGCGTGCGGGCGCGGCCCACGCCCGCGGCGGAATCCTCGCGTTCGGCAGCACGCACTGCGACGGGTTCGCGCACCCTGGAAAATAGTATGGCTCGCCCGGATGAACGCCATAGCCGAGCCTGGCCGTGAGGCGGTCCGCCCAGTACTGGCCGTTCACCTTCCCCGTCAGGGTGTCCGCGATATCGGACAGGTCGCCCACGCGGTTCCGCGGCGAGGGCACGGGAATCAGGCCGGTGTCCACGCCCCGCGCCAGTCGCGTGCCCTGGTAGTCCGCGAAGTAGAACGCCCGCTCCCGCCGGATGGGCCCGCCCAGCGCCCCCCCGAACTGGCTCCTGTCGAATGCCGCGCGCTCCGGCGCGAAAAAGTTCCGCGCCGCCAGATTGGTGTCGCGCACAAAATCGAAGGCGCTGCCGTGCAAATCGTTTGCGCCTCCGCGGGTCGTCACCACCACCTGGCCTCCGCTGAAGTTGCCGTACTCGGCGTCGAAACCGCTCGTCAGCACCCGGAACTCGAGGATCGAATCCAGGTTCGGCACCACCGCGGCGAACATGTTGAAGTCCTCCTGCACGGAACTGCCGTTCACCACGAAGCCGTTGGCCGTCTCCCGCTGGCCGCCCACCGACAGGTCGCCCGGGTTCAGATCCCCGGAAGGCGGCGCCGTGGCGCACCCCGACATCACCACGGCGTTCGGCTGTTTCGCGCTCGCCGGCACCACGCCGGGCTGCAGCGCCAGCAGGTCCGTGTAGCTCCTGCCGTTCACCGGGATGGCCGTCATCTTCGACCCCTGGATCAGTTCGCCCAACTGCGTGCTGGCCGTCTCCACCGCCGTCTGCGCCTCCACCACCGAGATGGTTTCGCTGCGCGCGCCCAGCTTCAGCTCAATGTCGATCCGCACCGCGGCGTTCGACGTCACCTCCACTCCCTTCCGTTCGTAGCGCCGAAACCCGGGCGCATCCGCGTGCAGTTCGTACTGCCCGCTCGGCAGCACCGGGAACGCGTAGAACCCGGCCTCGTTCGATACGCTCCTCTGTACGCTGCCGGTCTCCTGGCTGCGCGCCGTCACCGTCACGTTCCGCATCAACCCGCCGCTCGCATCCGTTACCGTCCCTGACAGGCTCCCGCCCGTCGCCGCCAGGCAAGCCGGCGCCACCGCCAGCCAGGCCAGCGCCAGACCGGTTCGCAGCGCCGCCCTCCGAATGTCCGTGGGCGCGAATCCATTCCGCATGGTGTCTTCTCTCCCTAAGCCCCGGCTCTCCGATCGGGAGAACCGGCTCCGTTGGTCTGACACCAGTATAATGCAAACGAGTTGCAATTACAAGCGAGAATGCTTGGAAGATGCTGTCTATGCCTGCAAGCTATTTGCGCTTCGTGTAGTCCGGTTGCTCGGGGATGGCCGCGCCGTCCACGCGCGGGTCCGTGCCGGAAAAGTTCACCGCGCGCCTGGTGTCGCGCACCACCGCGCTGCCGAAGCCCATCGCCGTCGAATACGAACCCAACAGTTGCAGCTTGTGCCCGCGCTTCTCCAGCTCCGCCCGCACCTGCTCCTTCACGCGGGTCTCGATCTGCACGTCGCAGCCCTCGAACGTGCCCTTGGTGAAGCGCGCCGCCTCCAGCGCCTGCTGCACGTTCATGCCGTGGTCCGCCACGTTCGACACGAACTGCGCGTGCGCCTGCGACTGGTTCCACCCGCCCATGATGCCGAAGCCGATCTTCACGTCGCCCTTCTCCATGAAGGCCGGAATGATGGTGTGCAGCGGACGCTTGCGCCCGGCCAGAGAATTCGGCCGGCCCGGCTCCAACTCGAAGCCCGCGCCGCGGTTGTGGAACGAGAAGCCCGCCCCCGGCGCCACCATGCCCGTGCCGAAGCCCGCGTAGTTGCTCTGGATCAGCGACACGATGTTGCCGTCTTTATCGATGGCGGACAGATAGATGGTCTCCTTGCCGTGCTCGTTCAGCTTCGCCGCAAGCTCCGACGGCAGCACACCGCAGGCGGCCGTCTCCGGCTTGATCAGCGCGGCGCGCTTTTCCGCCAGGGCCTTCGAAATCATCTCCTTCACCGGCACTTCGGCGAAGCGCGGGTCGCCGACATACTTGGCCATGTCGGCGTAGGCCAGCTTCTTGGCCTCGATCATCACGTGCAGCGCATCGGCCGAGTTGTGGCCCATCTGGCCCAGCGGAAAGCGCTCCATGATGTTCAGCATCGAAAGCGCGGCGATGCCCTGGCCGTTGGGCGGCAATTCGTAGACGGTCCAGCCGCGGTAAGTGGTCGACACCGGCTCCACCCATTCGGGCTCGAACTCGGCGAAGTCGGAAAGCTCGTGCGCCCCGCCCTGCTCCTTCAGGAACTTCACCATGGTTTCGGCCAGGGGGCCGCGGTAGTAGCCGTCGCGGCCGCTGGCGGCGATGAGGCGCAGCGAGTGCGCGAGCGCGGGGTTGCGGAACACGTCGCCGGCCGCCGGGCGCTCACCCGCCGCGAGATACGTCTCCTTGTAGCCGGGCTGCGTGAACAGGCTGCGCTGCACGATGGAGCGCGCGCTGACCAGCGATAGCGCGAAGCCCTCCTCGGCGTAATAAATCGCGGGGGCGAGCAGCTCGGAGAACGGCTTGGTGCCGAAGCGCTTGCGCAGCGCGTCCCAGCCGGCCACGGCGCCGGGCACGTCGATGGTGTGCACGCCCTTCTGGTCCAGCTTGGTGATGCCGCGCGCCTTCAGCCAGTCGATGGTCAGCGCCTTGGGTGTCCAGCCGCTGGAGTTCAGGCCGTAGAGCTTGCCGGTCTGCGCTTCGTAGACGATGGCGAAGAGGTCGCCTCCCATGCCGTTGACGAAGGGCTGCGTCAGGCCGGTCATGGCGTTGGCGGCGATGGCCGCGTCCACGGCGTTGCCGCCCTGCTCCAGGATGCGCGCGCCCACAGCCGAAGCCAGGTAGTTCGAAGCGGCCACGATGCCGAACTTCGACACCACCAGCGGCCGCGCCTGGTCGTAAACCACCCGCGGGGCGGCGGGGCGGCGGTCCTGCGCGAGGGCAGCCAGGGCGAGGAGGAAAAGCGGCGCGAGACGTCTCATGCAAAGTGAGTTTATCACCCGCGGCGCTGGCGCCTGCGCCGCCAAGCGCAACGGGCGTCCGCGGCCCTGGAGAGGGGACGCGAACGCCCGTGTAAATCAGGTGCGGACTGCGCGGTGCTACTTCACTTCGAGGATGTCCTTCTCCTTCGCCTTGGCCAACTGGTCGAGCTTCGCGATGTAGGCGTCGGTCGTCTTCTGCATCTCGTCGTGGCCGCGGCGGTCGTCATCTTCGCTGATCAGCTTGTCCTTGAGCAGCTTCTTGATGGCGTCGTTGGAGTCGCGGCGGATGTTGCGCACGGAGACGCGGTGGTCTTCGGCCACGTGATGCAGGTGCTTCACCAGATCCTTGCGGCGCTCTTCGGTGAGCGTCGGAATGGGCACCCGGATCAGCTTGCCGTCGTTGGAGGGGTTCAGGCCGAGGTCCGACGAGCGGATGGCCTTCTCGATGGCGCCGATCTGGGAAACGTCGTACGGCTGGAGGGTGATCAGGCTGGGCTCGGGCACGTGCAGCGTGGCCACATGGTTGATCGGCATGGGCGAGCCGTAGGCCTCCACCGTGATGCCGTCGAACAGGTTGATCGAGGCTCTGCCGGTGCGGATGGTGGCCATTTCGTGCTGTAGGCCGGCCACGACTTTTTCCATGCGGGTCTTGGCGGAGTCCTCGACGTCCTTGACGTTCTGGAACTGGCCGCTGGGCGCTGAAGGTTGTTGTCCTGGTTTCATAGAGCGTTTCCAATGATGGTGCCGACGGGCTCGCCCATCGACATTCGCATTATATTGCCGCGCGTGGTGAGGTTGAAAACCACGATGGGCAGGTTGTTGTCGCGGCACATGGCGACGGCGGAGGCGTCCATGACGCCGAGGTTGCGGGCGAGCACCTCGTCGTAGGTGACGCGGTCGTAGCGGACCGCGTCCGGGTGCTTGCGGGGATCCTTGTCGTAGACGCCGTCCACGCCGGTGGCCTTGGCCAGAATTTCGGCTCCGATCTCGAGGGCGCGCAGGCTGCCGGCCGAGTCGGTGGAGAAGAAGGGGTTGGAGGTGCCGCCGCCGAAGACCACCACGCGGCCTTTCTCGAGATGGCGGATGGCGCGGCGGCGGATGTAGGGCTCGGCCACCTGGTTCATGTGGATGGCCGTCATGACGCGCGTGGGGATGCCCTGCTTTTCGAGCGCGTCCTGCATGGCGATGCAGTTGATGACGGTGGCCAGCATGCCCATGGAGTCCGCCGAGACGCGGTCCATCTTGCGGGCTGCCGCAGCCACGCCGCGGAAGAAATTGCCGCCTCCGATGACGAGCCCGAGCTGCACGCCCAGGCGGGCCACCTCGGCCACTTCGGCGGCAAGCGCGGCGATGCAATCGCCGTCGATGCCGAACTTCGCGCCGCCGGCGAGGACCTCGCCGCTCAGCTTCAGCAGAACGCGTTTGTATCGCGTGGCCATTGTGACTCCTCCGTCGGGCCTACTGACGCGCGAAAGCGGGCAGCGCCCGGTAGGCCTGCCCGCCTTTGGCGCGAATGCGGACTACTCGGCCGCGGGCTCTTCGGCCGCGGCCGTCTCGCCGACCTTGTAGCGCAGGTAGCCGGCGACGCCGATCTCATCCGCGAGCTGCTTGCCCTTGCCGGCGAGCAGTTGCGTGATGGTGAGGCTGTTTTCCTTGATGAAGGGCTGGTCGAGCAGGCAGACCTCCTCGTAAAACTTGGACATGCGGCCCTCGACCACCTTGTCCACGATCTTCTCGGGCTTGCCTTCGGCCAGGGCGCGGGCGCGCTGGATCTCTTTTTCCTTGGCGATGAAGTCCTCGGTGACGTCCTCGCGGCGCAGGAACTTGGGGTCGGCCGCGGCCACCTGCATGGCGAGGTCCTGCAGAAGTTCCCTGAACTCGGGCTTGTCCCTGGTGGCGCCGTTCTTCGTGGTGACGTCGACGATGACGACGAGCTTGGAGCCGGGGTGCGTGTACGTGCCGAGCGTGCCGGCCGCCTGGATGGCGGCGAAGCGCGGGACCTGCATGTTCTCGCCGACCTTGGCGATCTTGGCCTTCAGCAGGCCTTCGACGTTGACGGCCGGATCGGAGACGGAAGGAAGCGCGAGCAGAGAGGCGGCGTCGGCGGGCTTGTTCGTGAGGATGATCTGCTTGATCTCCTCGACGAGGGCCAGGAAGTCGCCGGTCTTGGCGACGAAGTCGGTTTCGCAGTTCACCTCGACGAGCAGGCCGGAGGTGGCATCGGCGCTGACGGAGAGGCCGATGAGACCTTCCTTGGCGGAGCGGGAAGCCTTCTTGGCGGCGGTGGCGAGGCCGCGCTTGCGGAGAATGACCTGCGCTTCGCTGTAGTCGCCGTTGGCCTCGACGAGCGCCTTCCTGCACTCTATCATTCCGGCGCCGGTCATGTCGCGAAGCTGCTTGACGAGCTGGGCGGTAATTTCTGCCATGGAATTCCTCTTGCTGGTATGAATCGGGCTGGGCTAGGGAGGGGGCGCGCGCGGCGCGTGGCGGCGCGCGCCCGGGAAGAAAAACTAAGCGGAGGCTTCGGGCTCTTCGGCGGCGGCGGCGGCTTCGGCCTTGGCCTTGGGCAGCGAGACGCTGGGCAGGTCGATGTCGGTGATGCCTTCGGTGAGCACGTCTTCGGCCAGGCGCGGATCGACGTAGTGGGCGAACTGGCTCATGTCTTCGATGGCGCCGTCCTCGGGGACGATTTCCTTCGGCGTGAAGTCCTGCTCGGAGGCGAGCGAACGGCCTTCCACCATGGCGTCGGAGATCTTGTTGGCGAAGAGGCGGATGGCGCGCAGGGCGTCGTCGTTGCCGGGGATGGGGTGGTCCACCATGTCGGGGTCGCAGTTGGTGTCGACGACGGCGACGACGGGGATGCCGAGCTTCTTGGCTTCGCGGACGGCGATGTCTTCCTTGTTGGAGTCGATGACGAAGAGCATGTCCGGGAGCACGTCCATTTCCTTGATGCCGGCGAGGTTGGACATGAGATTCTTGCGCTCGCGCTCCATCTGGATGAGTTCCTTCTTGGTGCGGCGCTCGCCGGAGCCTTCGTCGAGGATGGCTTCGAGTTACTTGAGGCGCTTGATGGACTGCTTGACGGTGATGAAGTTGGTGAGCAGCCCGCCGAGCCAGCGGTTGTTGACGTAGTACATGCCACAGCGGGTGGCCTCTTCCATAATGGCTTCCTGCGCCTGGCGCTTGGTGCCGACGAAGAGGATGGTCTTGCCCATGGCGGCCTGTTCGCCGACAAAGCGCATGGCGTCCTTGAAGAGCTTCAGGGTCTTCTGCAGGTCGATGATGTAAATGCCGTTGCGTTCGCCAAAGATGTATTCCTTCATCTTCGGATTCCAGCGCTTGGTCTGGTGCCCGAAGTGAACGCCCGCTTCGAGCAATTCTTTCATGGAAATGGAAGGCAAAGTAACTCCTTAAGAGTGGGGGCTGGGCAGCCGGGCGGGCCGCCTGTGTGAACACAAGACCAGCCGCCTCCGGCCCTCCGGCGCCCAAAGCGAAATTTGCCGGGGGAGAGGCGGCTGGCCCAGAACAGCAGAGCAGCGGGAACCGCGCGGGCGGTTAGCGCTTGGAGAACTGGAAGCGGCTGCGAGCGCCCTTCTGGCCGTACTTCTTGCGCTCGTGCTCGCGGGCATCGCGAGTGAGGAAGCCTTCGCCCTTCAGCTTGCCGCGCAGCTCGAGGTTGAACTCGCAGAGAGCGCGGGCGATGCCGAGGCGGACGGCGCCGGCCTGGCCGATGACCCCGCCGCCGTCGGCGTTGACCAGCAGGTCGAACTTGTCGGCGGTTTCGGTGGCGAGCAGCGGCTGGCGGACGAGGGCGCGGGCGGTGTAGGTGGTGAAGTACTCTTCCATCGCCTTGCCGTTGACGGTCATCTTACCGGTGCCGGGGCGCAGGAAAACGCGGGCGACGGCGCGCTTGCGCCGTCCGGTTCCGAGATATTGCAGCAGTGCCATTCTAAAAAACTCTCTCCCTTATTCGGCCGCAGCGAGGGCCTGGGGCAACTGGGCGCTATGGGGGTGCTTGTCGCCAGCGTAGACCTTGAGCTTGCGGTACATCTGCTTGCCGAGCTTGGTCTTGGGCAGCATGCCCTTGATGGCCTCTTCGACGAGGCGCACGGGGCGGACGGCGCGCACCTTACCGGCCACGTCCTCACGGAGCCCACCGGGGTAGCCGGAGTGGCGGCGGTAGATTTTCTGGGATTCCTTCTTGCCGGTCAGGATGGCCTTATCGGCATTGACGACGATGACGTGGTCGCCGGTATCGAGGAAGGGCACATAAGTCGGCTTATGCTTGCCCATCAGGATTTTGGCGGCCTTGCTGGCAACCCGTCCCAGAGCGGCTTCGCTGGCGTCGAGCACGAACCAGTTGCGCGTGATTTCGCTCTTGGACGGAAATTCGGTCTTCATAGACAGACGATCTCCGTGAAAGGGACTACAAACCTATTATTCTACGGACCCGGGGCGTGATGTGTCAAACACACGAAGCCCTGGCAGGCGCAGTCAAACAAGATCAGTATAGCAGGGTTGGGGCCGCCAATCCCAGAGGACGCGGTGGCCGGCGGCGCGGACGCGGGGGGCGAAGAGGAGTGCGTCGTAGTCGCCGGTGGTGAACTGAGCGCCGCGGTTGGGGAGAGTGTAGCCGCCGGGGACGGTGGAGCAGTTGAAGGTGAACAGGCAGCCGCCGCCGGAGGCGAGCTGGAGGCACATGTCGAAATCTTCGCGGGTGGAGACGAAGGGGCGGACCTGGGGGAAGAGAGAGTTGTGGAGGGCGACGAGGGCGCGAAACTGGGAGTCCGCCGGCGGGGCGTCGATCTGCTGAAACGCGGAGCCGGGGGCGTGTTTCAAACGCGGAATGCCGACAATGTCCGGGCCGCGGCCGCAGCGGCGGCGCAGCCACTGCTGGTGGAGGATGAGCATGGACCAGTCGCGGCGCCAGGGGCCGAGGCCGCCGAGGACGCCGTAGCCGACGCCGTCGAGGCCGGCTTCGAGCATGCGCTCGTAGGAATCGAGGCGGTAAAAGAAATCGGTTTTGACGTGGGTGCCGGGGTGGCAGGCGGCGTAGCGCTCCTGGTCGTAGGTCTCCATCCAGACGACGGAGAAGGTGAGGCCGGCGCCGCGCAGGCGGCGGTAGCCGGCGACGGACATGGGCTCGGCGCTGAGGCCGACGGTGGAGGCGCCGTGCTTCTGAAGAATGGAACTCGTGAGTTCGACGTGGCGGCAGAGGTCGTCGGGGGTGAGCTGGGGATCGGAGGCGTAAACGAGCTCGACGGCGCGGAGGGGGCGGGATTCGACGAGGAATTCGACTTCGCGGCGGAGTTCGTCGAGGGAGAGGCGGGTGCGGCGGAGAGAGGGGTCGTTGGAGCCGGCGCGGTAGTTGCAGTAGGTGCAGCGCTCCTTGCAGATGGAGGAGACGTAGAGGGGGGCGATGGCCTGGACGGCGCCGTCGAAGAGGGACGACTTCAAGTGGCGGGCGCGGGCGATGATTTCGAGGTCGAGGGCACCGCCGGAGCCGAACGCGGGGTCGTCGAGGGGCGCAACGGGCTGACGGGACACCTGCTGCCAGAGGTCTTGGAATTCAGCCGGGGACATGGAGGAGTTGCTTTCAGGATAGCGCGCGGGCACAGGTGTGCGCTGGCATTGCCGGGGCGGCGGGTGCGCCGCCTGGCGGAGCACTGAGATCGCCCGGCGGGGCGCAGTTCGAAACTGGCCGCCCCGCCGTATTTCTTCGGGCTCATCAGGACTTACATTTCGCCGGCTGCTGCTCGAGGCAGTTGCCTGGATTGGGAGCCGCCGGAGCGGCCGCCCTACTGAAGGCGATGGTTTGGGGAACTCGCTGGCCAGCGGTTTGCTACCCCGCACAAGAGTGTCGCACTGGGGAAAAAGAGATTTCGCACAACATACTGATAACAATCGCCGGATTGCCTGTCACCGCATAAGTTCTCATCGGCGGGACGGGGCGAGGGCGTGGGGGGGCGGTCGGAGCTTGGGCCGTCCCGGTGATGAGAACGATCGATGAACTGAACCGCGGGGCTGGAGGATTGGAACTATGGGTTT
>DAHVTI010000120.1 GCA_027324255.1 Bryobacterales bacterium
CCAACAAACCCCTCTCCCCGCTCCCGCAGCGCCTCCGCCAGGTGTCCCCGCGCGAACCGCCGCTCCGCCCGCACCAGCATCGCCGGCCCGACGTCCGGCGGCCCGTCGCCCGCAAACGCCACCTCCCCACCGCCCGCCAGCGCCGCCCGCACCACCGCGCTCTTATCCACCCCCACATCTTCCGAATAGTAGGGCGCCTCCCGTGGCAGCCTCTCGATCACCAGCTCCCGCCCCTCCACCAGTCGCCCCGGGTTCGCATACACGCAGGCCGAAACCCCCGCCCCCCGCAGCACCCGCTCGATGTACCACTTCGAGCCCGCCGAAACCACCACCACCTCCCATCCCGCCCGCCGCAGCCGCTAGAACGCCGCCCCCAACTCCGGGTCCGGCCGGCAATCCCTCAGCACCGCATCCATCTCCGACGAATCCGCCGGCGCGTACGCGAAGTACCCCGCCATCGCGTCGAAGTGGCTCAGCCGCCCCGCCCTGTACTCCCCGAAGTAATCCGGCGCGTCGCCCGGAATGTAGCGCTCCCACAGCAGCGAGTAGAAATCCCGCTCCGTGATCGTCCCGTCAAAATCCGTGATCAGCGTCCTGCCCACACGACCATCGTAGGCAATCGCGAGAGCCGCCCCCTCCGGCGAAGTGCGATAGCATAGCTGACAAGGAGCCATCCATGTCCATCACTCGACGCAGTTTTCTCACCACCGCCGCCCTGGCCGCTGTTGCCACGGAGGTCGATGCCGCCACTGGCATGCCGATGCGTACTCTCGGCTCCACCGGACAGAAAGTGTCCCTGCTCTCCTTCGGCGCCGGCTCCCGCTGGCTCATGTACAAGACCCCCGACAAGGCCATCCCCGCCCTCGAGCGCGCCCTCGCCGCCGGCGTCAACTACGTCGACTCCGCCGCCTCCTACGGCGACGGCCAGAGCGAGCAGTGGATCGGCCAGATGCTCAAGACCCGCAAGAAGGACTTCTTCCTCGTCACCAAAATCGGCGGCAACCGCACCTACGACGACGCCATGCGCATCATTGAGCGCTCGCTCAAGAACCTCGGCGTCTCCCAGGTCGACCTCATGCACATCCATGCCCTCGGCAACGAGGACGACCTCGCCAAGATCGAAGCCCCCAACGGCCAGATGAAGGCCATGCTCCAGGCCAAGGAGCAGAAGATGTGCCGCTTCATCGGCGTCGCCTCCCACCAGAATCCCCAGGTCCTCAAGGCCGCCCTTGAGCGCCATCCCTTCGACTCCACCCAGATGGCCCTCAACATCGCCCAAATCGGCAACGCCGCTCCTTCCGCCAAAGCCGGCCAGGGCCAGACCGGCGCCTCCGGCTTCGAAGCCGTTGCCATGCCCGTCGCCCTCCAGAAGAAGATGGGCCTCACCGCCATGAAGATCTTCGCCCAGGAAAAACTCCTTGGCAGGGCCGCGCCGGAAATGCTCATCCGCTACTCCATGTCGCTGCCCGTCGCCGCCACCACTATCGGCATGCCTCAGCTCGAGCACGTCGATTTCAACATCAACGTGGCGAAAAACTTCAAGCCGCTTTCCAAGGAGGAGATGCTCACTCTTCCCAAATCCGTTTCGGCTCAGATGCGCGCGTCCCTCGACCGCTTTTTCTCCGACCACGTCGACGCCTGACCCGCCGCCTCGTCTCACCCCCTTTCAGCCCCTGCCGCCCCCCGGCGCCAGGGGCTGAACTGTTCCCCCCGCGGGTCACCCTCCAACAGGCATACAATCATTACTTCGGACCCTCCCGGCCCGAGTTCCAACGTTCACAGGAGCCCCATGCTTTCCGACAAAATCATCCCCCGCAGATCCGTCCTCTCCGGCGCTTCCGCTGCCCTCACTACCTCGCTCTTCACCGGCCGCGTCCGCGGCGCCAACGACAAGGTCGCCGTCGGCTTCATCGGCCTCGGCGCCATGGGCTCCGGCAACCTCGGCTACTCCATGCAGGTGGAAGGACTGCAGCCCGTCGCCGTCTGCGACATCTATCAGCCCCACCTCGAACGCGCCGTCTCCGCCGCCGCCAAGAAGGGCTTCCAGGTCAAGGCCGTCAAGGATTTCCGCGAAATCATCGCCGACAAGTCCATCGATGCCGTCTGCATCTCCACCCCCGACCACTGGCACGCCTACATGACCGTCGAGGCCTGCAAGGCCGGCAAGGACGTCTACGTCGAAAAGCCCGCCTGTACCTATATCGAAGAGGGCCTCAAAATGGTTCAGGCCGCCCGCAAGTACGACCGCGTCGTCCAGGCCGGCACCATGCAGCGCTCCGGCGGCTACTTCAAAAAGGCCGCCGAGCTCGTCAAGAGTGGCGTCCTCGGCGACATCACCTTCTGCCACGCCTTCCAGAGCGGCCTCACTCCCCGCGCAGGCTGGGGCAATCCCGCCGACTCCGCTCCCCCCGCCGACCTCGATTGGGATATGTGGCTCGGCCCCGCCCCCAAGGTCCCCTTCAACGCCAACCGCTGGGGCGTCAAGACAACCACCTTCCCCACCTTCCGCTACTTCTGGGATTACGCCGGCGGCGCCATGACCGATTGGGGCGTCCACCTCATCGATCCCCTCAGCCAGTGCCTCGACGAGGCCATGCCCACCGCCATCACCGCCATGGGCGACAAGTTCTACGTCCAGGACAACCGCGACACCCCGGACACGATGCTCGCGACCTTCTACTACCCCAAGTACCTCTCCAGCTACGAGTCCCGCACCTGCAACTCGCTCCCCATGTTCGGCCTCGGCCAGGGCGCCGCCACCACCATCCACGGCACCGAAGCCACCATCATGGTCAACCGCGGCGGCTGCTGGCTCATCCCCACCTCCCCCAAGTCCAAGGTGGAGGCCGCCACCTGGGAGAAGGACGACGTCATGCGCCAGATGAACGTCCCCCACTGGCAGAACTGGCTGGAGTGCATCAAGTCCCGCAAGCGCCCCACCAGCGACATCGAAACCTGCGCCCGCTCGTCGGCCATCTGCATCCTCGCCAACGTCGCCATGCGCTCCAAGCTCCGCCTCGATTGGGACGAGAAGAACTGGACCGTCGCCCAGGACGCCGCCAAACCCTACCTGAAAGCCCGCTACCGCAGCCCCTGGAAGCTCGTCGTCTAGCGCCTCGGCGCTTCCAGCCCGGAGGTCCAGCCAATCCACCCGGCTCTTTCGGCAGTCGCCCCGTCCAAAATGTGGGGCAGGCGGCCACGCCTGCGGCCGGACCTCCAGGTCCGGCCCATCTCATTCCACGATCTCCGCCCCCAGCCCCTTCAGCTTCTCCATCAGGTTCTCGTACCCCCGCTCGATCAGCCCCGTGTTCGTCAGCGTCGATGCCCCCTCCGCCGCCAAAGCCGCAATCACATAACTGAATCCAGCGCGAAGGTCCGGAATCTCGATCTCCGCTCCGTGCAGCGGCGTCGGCCCCACGATCACCGCCGAGTGCTTATAATTCCTCTGCCCGAACCGGCACCTCAGCCCGCCCAGGCACTCCCGGTACAACTGGATCTTCGCGCCCATCCGGTTCAGCGCTTCCACGTACCCGAACCTCTGCTCGTACACCGTCTCGTGCACGATCGAGATCCCCTCCGCCTGCGTCAGCGCGATCACGAACGGCTGCTGGTAGTCCGTCGTGAACCCCGGGTGCACGTCCGTCTCCAGCGCCGTCGATCTCAGCCTTTCCCCCGCCCGCCAGAACTCGATCCCTTCATTCATCACCCGGAAATCCCCGCCGATCTGCCGGTACCGGTTCAAAAACGTCATCATGTGGAACTGTTTCGCGTTCCGCACGAAGATCCGCCCGTTCGTCGCGATCGCCGCGCACGCCCACGACGCCGCCTCCAGCCGGTCCGGCATCGCCGTGTGGTCGAAGCCCCGCAGCGACCTCACCCCCACGATCGTGATCACCCGGTCCACATCCACGCTGATGATGGCGCCCATCTTCTGCAGCACCATGATCAGATCCATGATCTCCGGCTCCATTGCCGCGTTTGAAAGCTCCGTCACCCCCTCGGCCCGCACCGCCGCCAGAATCACCTGCTCCGTCGCACCCACGCTCGGGTACTCCAGCCGGATCTTGTTGCCCTGTAGCCGCTCGCACGTCAGGTACGCGTCGTGCATCTCGTCGTGCAGCGTCGCCCCCAGGTCCTCCAGCGCCCGGATGTGGAAGTCCACCGGCCTCGTCCCGATCCGGCACCCCCCCAGCGACGGCACCGGCGCCGCCCCGAACCGCGCCAGCAGCGGCCCGCACGTCAGAATCGGAATCCGGCTCTTCCCGGAAAACTCCCGCAGCACCTCCCGCTCCATCGGCTGCAGGTCCGCCGCGCACATCTCCAGAACGCCCGGCTCCACTTCCCGCACTTCGCCGCCCAGCGCCCGGATCATGTCGCTGACAATCGCCACGTCCACGATCTGCGACACGTTCCGCAGCGTGCACTTCTCCCCCGTCAGCAGCGACGCCACCATGATCTTCGGCAGCGCGTTCTTCGCGCCCCGCAGCGCCACCTCGCCTTCCAGCGGCTTGCCTCCGCGCAGGATCATGGTCTCCACCTTCCGGGCTGTTGCCGCGCCCGTCGTCATTGGAACAGCTTTCTCTCGCGCCGCAGGAACGCCGGCGTGTCCAGGTCTTCAAACGACAGCGCGTCGTCCGCCGCAGTTGCCGGAGCCGCCGCCGCGGGCTCGTCCGCCGCGCTTTCCACCACCACCGCCTCCGCCGGCTCGGCCTCCAGTTCGAACACCGTCTGTTCTTCCGCTGCCTCCCGCTCTTCGTCCTCGTCCGGCGCCGCCATCGCAGAGAACGCGTCCGCCACCACCGCCGCCGTCGATACCCTCTGCCCCGCGCCCCGCGCCGCGCTCACCTGCGGCGGTTCCACCTGCATCATCCCTTCCCGCTGGAAGCCCGTCGCGATCACCGAGATTTTGACTTCGTCCTCCAGCCGCTCGTCCGGCACCAGCCCGAAGTTGATCTGCACGTCCTCGTTCCCCGTCGCTTCCCGGATCAGCTTGCACGCCTCGTGCATCTCGTGCAGGCTCAGCGTGCCCGGCGCCGTGATGTTCAGCAGGATCGCCCGTGCGCCCTTCAGCCCGCCCTCTTCCAGCAGCGGGCATTGAATGGCCGCCCGCGCCGCCTCCACCGCCGCGTTCTCGCCCTTCGCCGTCGCCGTCCCCATCATCGCGAACCCCATCCCCAGCATGATCGCCCGTACGTCCGCGAAGTCCCGGTTGATCATCCCCGGCGTCGTGATGATGTCGCTGATCCCCTGCACCCCTTGCCGCAGTACATCGTCCGCCATCCGGAACGCTTCAAAGAAGCTCGTCCCCGACGGCACCAGGTCCACCAGCCGGTCGTTCGGAATCGAAATCACGCAGTCCACCGTCGCGTGCAGCTCCGCCAGCCCCCGCTCGGCCTGCTTCATCCGCCGCGGGCCTTCGAAGCCGAACGGCTTCGTCACCACCGCCACCGTCAGCGCCCCCAGTTCCTTCGCCAGCGCCGCGATCACCGGCGCCGCCCCCGTGCCCGTCCCGCCGCCCAAGCCGGCCGCCACGAACACCATGTCCGCCCCTTCCAGCATCTCGATGATCCGGTCCGTGTCCTCCAGCGCCGCCTGGCGCCCCACCTCCGGGTCCGACCCCGCTCCCAATCCGTGCGTGATCCTCGCCCCCAGCGCGATCTTGTTCGCCACCTTCGCCGCCCGCAGCGCCTGCGCGTCCGTGTTCATCACGAAGAACTCGACGCCCGACACCCCGGCCGCCATCATCCGGTTCACCGCGTTCGAGCCGCCTCCGCCCACGCCTGCCACCTTAATGCGCGTGCCGCCCAGCATCTCGTCCTGAATTTCGAATTTGAGGGAGTCGAGCTCTGACATAGCTAACCTTTCTTCCGTCTCCGCGCCGCCCCGTCGGCCCCGCGCGGTTTTTCTATTTTCCCGTAAACAGGCTCAGGATGCTCGGCCCGCCCTGTTTCTCTTTCCTCGCCTGCAGCCGAGCCGAATACATCGCCAGCCCGGCCGCCGTCGTCCACACGGGTGTCTGCAGCGCCTCCGGCCAGTCCTCGATCCCCCGCGCGAACCCCAGCCTCGCCGGACACCCCAGCACTTTCTCCGCCATCTCCACCATCCCCTCCATCAGCGACCCGCCCCCGCACAGCACCACCCCTTCCCGCAGCGCCATCTCCCGCGCGAACTTCACCCGGCACCGCTCCACCAGGTCGAACAGTTGCCCCGCCCTCGCCTCCAGAATCTCGATCAGCTCCCGCCGGCTGATCTCCCGCGACGGCCGCCCCGCCTCCGCCGGCATCTCGATCACGATGTTGTCCGCCGTCAGCCCCAGCAGCGCGCACCCGTGCGCGAACTTCAATCTCTCCGCCTCTTCGAACGACAGCGCCTTCAACTCCCCCAAATCCCGCGTGAAGTGGTCCCCCGATATCGGCAGCCCCACCGCGCACAGCATCGAGTCCCCGTCGTAGAACGCCACGTTCGTCGACTGCCCCCCGATGTCCACCACCGCCACGCCCCCGGCCCGCTCCTCCGGCAGCACGCACGCATAGCCCGCCGCCATCGCTTCGAACACCGTCTCGTCCAGCCTCAGGTGCCCCTGGTTCACCGCGCTCACCAGCGCCTGGTGCTCCTGCGCCGACGCCGTCACCAGCAGCGCGTGCGCCTCCAGCCGCTCGCACTCCACGTTCAGCGGGTGCGGTATCGGCGGACGCCCGTCCACCGTGAAGTCCTGCGGCAGCACCTGCAGCAGGTACCGGTCTTCGTCCAGCCGCGCCCGTGCCGCCAGCTCGATCGCGTACACGATGTCGCCGTGCTCCACCGTCCGCCGCCGCCCGAACTCGTATAACCCCCGCCCCTGCTGCGAACGCACCGAGGGCCCGCCCACCCCCACCACCGCCCCGTCGATCTGCGTCCCCGCCCGCGCCTCCGCCTCCCGCACCGCCTGCGTCACCGCCTCCGCCACCGCCGCCTGGTCCGCAA
>DAHVTI010000123.1 GCA_027324255.1 Bryobacterales bacterium
CCATGTCGAATTTTAGTGGTTCATACTCCCACCCGAGACCTAGGCCATCGAATGCCCTGGCCCACGCAACTTCGAGACTCGAGCGGAACTTCTCTTGGGCATGTTCATAGGGGTACAACAGTCTGTCTTCATACTCAGGACCGTAAAACTCTCTGAGGCACGGCTCGATGCGCATCCTCCTTGTGAGCTTCTTTTCCGGCTTGAAGGGCTGGTAGCTGGGGACGAAGGCCAATCTGCTTTCTCCTGAGGAGCAGATTCAATTTTGCCATTGTCGTCGCGGCCCTGGAATGGGGTCCCTGCGGCAGTACACCGATGCTGTGATCTCCAGAGCGATTGACTTGTGATGCGGGGCGACTCCGCGTTCCACGATTCGGGGCGCGCGCTGCCAGTCTGTGGTCTTAAGGCTCTTGCGGACGGTTTCCCCGGTGAGCAGTTCCCCGTAGACCCAAACGGGGGAAGTTGCAGCGAGTGAAGGCGGTCCCCTTCGCGGCGCGAGCGCAGGATGTGCTGTGGCGGCGGTAGGGGCTCAACATGGCCCGTGCTTTCAGGCGGTGGCGGCGAGGAAAGTTGGGGGTGGGGGGAAATGAGTTGGGGCGCGTGGTGGGATTCGAACCCACGACATCCAGAACCACAATCTGGCGCTACTACCGGCTGAGCTACACGCGCCGTAGCTGATCTCTATCTTATCAAACCAGGCCGGCCTGCTTCCACAGATCGTCTACGCGGGCCTGGACCTCGGGCGTCATCCTGATGACGTCGGGCCAGCGGCGGGTGAAGCCTTCCTCGGGCCACTTGCGGGTGGCGTCGATGCCCATCTTGGAGCCGAAGTCGGGGAGGCGGCTGGCGTGGTCGAGGGAATCGACGGGGCCGAGGACGAATTCGATGTCGCGCTGGGGGTCGATGTTATTGAGGGCGCGCCAGGCCACTTCGCTCATGTTCTGCACGTCAACGTCTTCGTCCACGACGACGATCACTTTGGAAAACATGGCCTGCCCGAGGCCCCAGATGGCGTGCATCACCTTGCGGGCGTGGCCGGGATAGGACTTCCGAATGGACACCAGCATCAGGTTGTGGACGACGCCTTCGGCGGGCATGGCCATGTCGCGCACCTCGGGCAACTGCAGGCGGAGCAGCGGCAGGAAGATGCGCTCGATGGCCTTAGCCATGAAGAAGTCCTCCATCGGCGGGGGGCCGACGATGGTGGTGGCATAGATGGGATTTTTGCGGTGGGTGACGCACTCGACGTGGAAGACGGGGTAGGGGTCGTCGAGGGAGTAGAAGCCGGTGTGGTCGCCGAAGGGGCCCTCGGTGCGGCGCTCGCCGAGCTCGACGTAGCCTTCGAGGACGATTTCAGCGTTGGCGGGGACCTCGAGATCGACGGTCTGGCACTTCACCATTTCGACGGGTTTGTTGCGGAGGAAGCCGGCGATCATCATTTCGTCGAGGTCGGGGGGGAGGGGGAGGATGGCGGAGTAGATGGTGGCGGGGTCGGCGCCGATGGCGACGGCGACTTCCATGCGGGTTTCGCCGGCCTGGAAGCGGCGGCGGTAGTGCTCGGCGCCCTGTTTGTGGGTCTGCCAGTGCATGCCGGTGGTGCGGTCGTCAAAGACCTGCATGCGGTACATGCCGCAGTTGCGCTTGCCGGTATCGGGGTTGCGGGTGAAGACCATGGGCAGGGTGATGAAGGGGCCGCCGTCCTGGGGCCAGCAGTGGAGGACGGGGAACTCGCGCAGGGAGAAGTCCCGCTTGCGGACGACCTCCTGGCAGGGGCCGCTGGAGACGATTTTCGGGAAGAAGCCGGCCATGTCGGCCAGCTTGGGCAGCATTTTGAGCTTGTTGATGAGGCCCTGGGGCATGCGCATTTCGAGCATTTCGGAGATGCGGGCGGCGTGCTCGGAGACCGAATCGACCTCGAGGGCGATCTCCATGCGGCGCATGCTGGCGAAGGCGTTGATGAGGACGGGGATGCGGGAGCCCTTGGGGTTTTCGAAGAGCAGGGCGGGGCCGCCGCGCTTGACGGAGCGGTCCGCGAACCCGGTAATTTCCAGGTGGGGATCGACCTCGAAGGGGATCCGCTTCAGCTCGCCGGCCTTTTCGAGTGCAGCGATGAACTCGCGCAAATCAGAGTATGCCATGTAGGATGATGACCCTCGCCTCTACTATGATGTTACTTTCGGGCACTCCGAAGCACTTATGTCATCCCGCATTGCATTCGTCACCGGCGCGAGCCGCGGCATCGGCCGCGCCTGCGCCCAGAGCCTGGCCGCGGCCGGGCACACCGTCATCCTGGCGGCGCGCGATTTGGAGAAGCTGGAGGAGGCGGCGGAGGAGATCCGCGCCGCGGGCGGCACGGCGCACACGGTGCGGTTGGACCTCTCCTCAGCCGAATCGATCCAGCAGGCCTTTGCGAAGGCCAAGGAGATCGGGCCGGTGACGATTCTCGTGAACAACGCCGGCGTGACGCGCGACGGCCTGGCGCTGCGGATGAAGAAGGAAGACTGGGACACGGTGCTGCAGACCAACCTGACGGGGGCGTTCCTGTGCATCCAGCAGGTGATGCAGGGCATGATGAAGGAGCGCTGGGGGCGGATCATCAACATCTCGTCGGTGGTGGGGGAGAGCGGCAACGCGGGTCAGGCGAACTACGTGGCGTCGAAGGCGGGGCTGGTGGGGCTGACGAAGACGCTGGCGCTGGAGCTGGGCAGCCGGAACATCACGGTGAACGCGGTGACGCCGGGCTTCATCGAGACGGACATGACGGCTGGGCTGCCGGAAGAGGTCAAGCAGAAGATGCTGGCCGGAATCCCGCTGAAGCGGTTCGGGCAGCCGGCGGACGTAGCGGCGGCGGTGCGATACCTGGCCGGCGAGGAGGCAGGCTACGTGACGGGCTCCGTGCTGCGGGTGAACGGCGGGATGTATCTTTAGGGTCTAGACGGCGGATTTCCTGTCGCCGGAGGCGAGCGAGTAGCGGCCGGGCAGGATGGAGAAGTACTCGGCGAAGCGCTTCTTCCCTTCGGACTCCTGCCGCGGCTGCTTTTTTTGGAGGATGGCGGCGGCGAGCGCTTCGAACTGCTTGCCGAGCTCGGAGTTCCCCTCGACAGCGCGGCCGGCCTGCAGGGCGCGATGCACGCCCTGGTAGTCGTTGTTCAGGGTGAAGGCCACGGGCACGCCGAGGAGGTTTTCCACCTGCGCCGGGGTGACGAGGCTCTTGCGGTGGCTGCGGTTCAGGATGACGCGGGCCTTGGAGGCCATGTCGAAGCGTTCGAGGAAGGACAGTTTTTCGCGCGCCAGGTGCAGGGACGGAATCTCGGAAGTGACGACCATGAAGATGTACTTGGCCTCGTGCATCACTTCGAGGGAGTAGCGCTCCAGGTTGCCGGAGAGGTCCACGCAGATGGTGCGGTAGTGGCGGCGGGCGAACTCGATCAGTTGGCGGACTTGGGACGATTCGATGCGGAAATCGGGGTTGAGGTTCCCGGCGTGGATGACGTCGAGGCCGCCGGAACGGGTGACGAGCTGGGGCCAGAGGGATTCGTCGAGTTGGTGGGCGTTCTCGGCGGCTTCGATGATGGAGTGGTTGTTGTTGAGCTTGAGCAGGAAGCCGATGATGCCGGACGAGAGGTCCATGTCGAGCAGCAGGCCGGGCACGCCGGGGTGGTGCGAAAGGGCGACGGCGACATTCAGGGCCACGGTGGAGGTGCCGACTCCCTGCTTGGAGGGCAGGAAGGCGAAGAGCTGGTCGGTGGCATCGACGACCGAGGGAAGGGACTCGGCGCACTGGGCGACGCGCGCCACGGTGTCCGACAGCGCGGCGGGATCGAAAGGCGCGGCCAGGAACTCGCGGATGCCGGCGCGCATGATCTCGAGCAGAAGGGCCGGATCGAGCGAGCGGCTGATGGCCACCACCTGGAGTCCGGGCGCTTCGCGCTCGATGATGGCGATCAGGTTCAGCGCTTTGGGCACGGACTCGGCGCTCAGGAACAGGATCTGGGGCGCGTTGGCGCGCACGGCGCGCATGAATTCAAGCTCATCCGGGTAGCGGTCGTAATCGCGGACGACGGTGATGTCCCGCGTGCCGGACAGCGCCTGATCGAGCTGTTCGGCCAGTTGTGAATCCGGGCAGATGACAAGTCCCCTCAACATAGCTAATACCTTGTCTCCAAAGTAGAGCGGATCCACGAGCGCAACAATCGACTAATCGTCTTAGGACGCGCGTCAGACCCGTCCCACGAACTAAGGTTTCCACCCGAGCGGAATCCGGCGATCCGGCTATACACCGCGCCGGTTGCCGTAGAGCAGGACGTGGAGGCGGGGGCAGAAGCGGTAGCCGCGCCGTTTGCAGGCCTCGACGAGCCAGAGGGAGCGGGCGGCAAGGACATCCGGGTGGATGCCTTCGGGCATGAGGAGGACGCGTTCGGGCGGGGCGCCGAGGAGCCGGACGAGGTCCTCGATTTCGGGCAGGTCGGCTTCGGCGGCGACGACGAATTTCAACTGATAGTCGTATTCGGCCATCAGGCGGAGGAGGACCTCGGGCTGGAGGCGGGCGCGGTCGTGCATCTCCGCCCAGCGGCCGCCGTCACGGGCCAAGGGCGTGGAGTTGGAGAGCTTGGGGCTGATGCTCATGAGGTCGCAGGCGACGGGCTGGTAGAGGGTGCCGGCGGTTTCGATGGTGATATGGCGGCCGAGGCGGCGGAGGAGGTGGGTGAGTTCGACGATGCCTGGGGGCAGCATGGGCTCGCCGCCGGTGACGACGGCGTGGCGAATCCAGGGTTCGGATTCGACGCGGGCGGCGATGCGTTCGAGGGTCCACTCTTCGCCTTCGGGCTGCCAGGAGGTGTAGGGGGTGTCGCACCAGACGCAGCGGAGGTTGCAGCCGGTGGTGCGGATGAAGAGGGAGGGGACGCCGGTGAGGATGCCCTCGCCCTGAATGGTGGTGAAGACTTCGCTGAGGCGCACGGCGCTATCCTCGCCCGGCGTAGCGGAGGGGGTCGGCGGCTCCGGCCTCGGCGAAGCCAGCGAGGCGGAGGAGGCAGGAGTCGCACTGGCCGCAGGCGAGGCCTTCGACGGGGTCGTAGCAGGAGTGGGTGAGGGAGTAGTCGACGCCGAGGGAGAGTCCGAGTTGAATGATGCGGGCCTTGGTCAGCTCGATCAAGGGGGTATGGATCCTGAAGCGGGAGATACCTTCGACGCCGGCGCGGGTGGCGAGGTTGGCCATGGCCTCGAAGGAGGCGATGTAGGCGGGGCGGCAGTCGGGGTAGCCGGAGTAATCGACGGCGTTGACGCCGAGGAAGATGTCGGCGGAGCCGAGCGTTTCGGCCCAGGCGAGGGCGATGGAGAGGAAGACGGTGTTGCGGGCGGGGACGTAGGTGACGGGGATGCCGGCGCTCATCTCTTCGGTGCGGCGGCCCTTGGGCACGTCGATGTCGGCGGTGAGGGCGGAGCCGCCGAAGGCGCGGAGGTCGATGCGGATGGTCTGGTGGGCGGCGGCGCCGAGGTGGGCGGCGACGCGGGCAGCGGCTTCGAGTTCGATGCGGTGGCGCTGGCCATAGTCGAAGGAAAGGGCGTAGGTTTCGAAGCCGGCGGCGCGGGCGCAGGCGAGGGAGGTGGCGGAGTCGAGGCCGCCGCTGAGCAGGCAGACAGCTTTCTGCATGGGAGATTCGATCATCAATGGCTCCGGCTGCGGCCCAGGTCCCGCGGCAGCAGGCGGGCGAGGAAGAAGCCCGCGGTGGGAAAGACGAGCAGGGCGGAGAGGGCGGCGTGGAGCGAGAAGTGGTCGGCCACCCAGCCGGTAAGGGGGACAAAGATCATGCCGGCGGCGCCCCAGGCGAAGCCCATGAGGAGGGCGGAGACGGTGCCGGCCTGCGAGGGGACGAGGTCCTGGGCCACGATGACGTTGATGGGGATGGTGAAGAGGAGGACGAGGCCGCCGAGGATGAGGGCCGCGACGCCGAGGGGCGAAGGAGTCAGGAAGAAGACCGCCATGAGGGGCACGGACCAGGCGAAGGAATGGAGGATGACGCGGCGCGGCCCGAAGCGGTCAGAGAGGTGGCCGCCGATGAAGCCGCCGATGGCGCCGGCGGTAAGGTAAAACGTGAGGGTATAGGCGGCATTGTGTAGAGAATAGTGGCGTTCCCGGCTGAGGTAGAGCACGAGGAACTGGGCGAAGGTGACCTGCACGGCAGAGCGGAAGAAGACGCCGAAGTAGAGCAGGAGCAGCGGCCGGCGGACGGCGCGCAGGGCGGGCCAGTCGAAGCGGCGGGCCTGGCCTGCCTGCTCGGCGGGAGGCCGGACGCAGGCCAGGATCAGGAGGGAGATGACGGCGCCGGGGATGGCGGCCCAGGGGATGCGTTCGAAGCCGGCGCGGGCGATCACTTCCTTGAAGAAGGCCGGAGCGAGGGCGATGCCGAGCGTGCCGGCGCTGATGAAGACGGCCATCCAGTGGCCGCGGCCGGCAGCGACGCTCAAGCCGGCCCAGGAGGACGCCTGGGGGTGGAAGGCGCTGACGCCGGCGCCGCCGAGCAGCATGAGGGCGACGGCCCAGCCGTAGGAGGGGGCCAGCGCGGCGCAGAGGATGCAGACGCCGGCCACGGCGGGCCCCAGCCCGCTGAAGAGCTTCGAGTGGAAGCGGTCAGAGAGGTAGCCGTAGAGCGGCTGGGTGACGGAGGAGCTGAAGACGAGGATGCCGCCGAGCAGGCCGGCCTGGGTCAGGCTGAGGCCGAAGCGCTGGACGATGAAGGGCTGCAGGACGCCGAGCGAGCCGGAGTAGAGATCGACGAAGAAGTGGCCGAGGGACAGGAGGATGACGGAGAGCAGTCCGGCCTGGAGCCGGGCGTCCGCGCGGCCGGCCGCCAAGGGTGTTGCGCCTGCGTTCATCTTCGCCTGGGAGGGTACAACTGCAATTATACCGTCCGAGGGCGGGCGGGACCGCCGCGGGCGGGCGGCGCAGAGCGGCGGTGGAGGTACATCCGGCACGATGCTGCGGGCTGCTTCCGGCCGCCCTGCCGCCGGTGGGGCAGGCGCGCCGGCGTTGACCGATCACAGCGTATCGGATATGCTTCTCCTGAACCGTGCACGGTTCCGGGTGCGCCTTTTCGAGGATTTCCGCATGAGCGTCACGCGCCGCAGCTTTACCGCGATGGCCGCCGGCGCCGCCCTGCCGGCGGCCGGGCAGGCGCGCCGCGGGTTCCGGATCATCCCGGCCCGCAGCCAGGAGACGCAGGCCGTGCTGGCCGCGCGCGAACTGGCGCGGGGTCTTTCCGGACTGTTTCCGGGCGTGCCCGTGGGCCCCGGGGCGCCGGGGTTCGAAATGACGCTGGAGATCGCGGCGGGCGAGGCGCAGAGCTACCGCATCCTGAGGACGAAGACGGGCGTGCGGATCCGCGGCGGGTCGGCCGCGGCCCTGCTGTACGCGGTGCTGGACCTGCTGGAGCGGCAGGGCATCTTCTTCGGCATCGACGGCGAGAGCTACCCGCTGGATGCGCCCAAGGAACTGGTGCTGCCGCCGGTGGGCCGGGAGTGGGAAGGCCGGCCGCGCTTTGCCGTGCGCGGGTTGCTGCCGTGGCCCGACTTCCTGAACTGCGTGACGGTCTTCAACGAAGAGGACTTCCGCGCCTATTTCGAAGCGATGATGCGGATGAGGTTCAACCTGTTCGGCATGCACGTGTACACGGGCGCGCGGCAGTGGGCCGAGTCGTATCTGTCGTTCGAGTTTGCCGGCGCCGGGCACCTGGCGTACCTGGACAGCTCGGGCAGCAACCGCTGGGGCTACCTGCCGCAGCGGACGTCGCGCTACGGCATGGGCGCGGCGCAGTACTACGAAGGGGACACCTTCGGCAGCGACGCCACGCGGCTGGGCCGCGACAACTGGGACATCGCGGCAAGGACGCGCGATTTGCTGGCAAAGTCGTTGAGCCACGCCCGGAAGCTGGGCCTGAAGACCGGGCTGGGCTTCGAGCCCTACCAGATTCCCGACGAGATCCTGCGCGCGCTGCCGCCCGAGGTGAAGCCGGCAGCGGCGCAGGGCGAGAAGGCCCAGGGGCCGCGCTTCGACATCGAATCCCACACGGCGAAGAGGCTGCTGGAAGCGCGGCTGGCGCAGATGCTGGAGGCCTATCCGGAGCTGGACTCCGTGTGGCTGTGGGAAGACGAGGCGATGAACTGGGACAGCCGGAAGACGGGCATCCCGCTCTCAGTGACGCCGTTCCTGCAGGCCCACGACTTCCTGCGGCGCAACGCGCCGGACAAGCGGCTGGTGCTGTCAGGCTGGGGCGGCGTGGCGCGGCATTTCGAGTACTTCCACCGGAAGCTGCCGGGCGACGTGGTCTTCTCCTGCCTGAGCGACTCGCTGGGCTGGGACCCCATCCACGAGGTGTTCGGCAAGCTGGAGGGCCGCGAGCGGTGGCCCATCCCGTGGCTCGAAGACGATCCCGGCATGTGGCTGCCGCAGTTCCACGCCTACCGCTTCCAACGCGACCTGGACCTGGCCGAGCAGTACGGCTGCCAGGGCATGATCGGCATTCACTGGCGGCACCGCATCGCCGACCCGACGGCGGGCTACATGGCGCGGGCGAGCTGGAGCCGGCATTTGCATCCGGAGCTGCATTACTCGGCCTACGCCCGCACGCAGGCTGCCGGACCGCGGGCGGCGAGACTGGCCGCCGTGCTGAACGAGGCCGACCGCGAAGGCAAGCTGCTTTCCACGGGCACGCGCGAGGTGAAGGACGGCCACGTGGTGATCCACGAGTTCTCGGGCGACTACAGCGAGGCGTTCACGTTCTGGAGCAAGCACGCCGTGGATCCGCTGGTGGCGGCGTCGCAGAAGGAAGTGGCGGACGAACTGGCGGGGCTGGTGCGGGAGGCCGCCTCGCCGGACGAGAAAGAACGGATCGCGTATCTTGCGCGCCACGTCGAGTTCCTGGCGCCGTATGCGGAGGCGTGGACGCTGGCGAAGCGCATCCAGGCGGTGCTCGACACGAAGGACCAGGGGCGCGTGCGGGCGGAGGCCGTGCCGCTGTGGCTGAAGCTGGCGCCGCAGGTGCGGGAGGCAATGCTCAAGTTCCAGGGCATCGTGGCCACGCGCAACGACCTGGGGACGCTGGCGTCGATGCAGAACAAGTTCGTGCGGCTGGCGCTGCAGCGGCTGCCGCTGTCGATCGAGGAAATTCTCGGCGAGCTGCCGGCGGAGATGGAAGCGGCGCGCGGCGCGGCGCTGAAGGCGCCGGCCGGTGAAGAGCCGCGGCTCATCGTGCCGGCGCGGCCCACGATGCTGGGCGCGAAGGAGGCGGTGCGGGTGCTGGCCATCGTGGCCGGCGCAAAGGCGCCGCAGAACGTGCTGCTGCACACGCGGGTGCGCGGCCTGTGGAGCTTCCGGCCGATGAAGCTGCTGGGCCGGCGGACTTACGAAGCGCAGCTCGCCGGACCATTGACGGACTACTATGTTTCGGCCAAGGTGGGCGAGCGGCAACTGCATGCGCCGGCCACCGCACCGCGGCGGGCCTACCGGATTACGCAGATCTGAACGGACAACACCGATGCAACCATCCAGGCAAAGACTTCTCGACGCACTGAACCACCGGCAGCCGGACCGCGTGCCGATCGACTTTGGCGGGTCGGCGGTGACCGGCGTGCACGTCTCCTGCGTGGCCGCGCTGCGCGAATACTACGGGCTGGAACAGCGGCCGGTGAAGGTCCACGAGCCGTACCAGATGCTGGGGCTGGTGGAGGAGGACCTGCGGCAGGCGATGGGCCTGGACGTGACGGGCGTCTTCCCGCGCAAGACGATGTTCGGCTTTGCGAACGCGGAGTGGAAGCAGTGGAACTTCCGGGGTCTGCCGGTGCTGGTGTCCACCGAGTTCCGCACGGTGGAGGAGCCGAACGGCGACATCCTGATCTTCCCGGAAGGCGATACCAGCGCGCGGCCGAGCGGCCGCATGCCTCTGGGCAGCGCGTTTTTCGACACCATCGTCCGGCAGGAGCCGATCGAGGAGGAGCGGCTGGACCCGGAGGACAACTGCGAGGAGTTCGGGCCACTCACGGACGAGGACCTGGCGCACATCCGCGCCTCAGTGGAGGAGGCGCAGAAGCCCGGCTGCGGCATCCTGGCGACGTTCGGCGGCACGGCGTTCGGCGACATCGCGCTGGTGCCGGCGCCGTTCCTGAAGAACCCGAAGGGGATCCGCGACATCGCCGAATGGTACATGTCCACGGCCTGCCGGCAGGAGTACGTCCACCGCATCTTCGAGCGGCAGTGCGAGGAGGGGCTGAAAAACCTGGCGCGGGTGCACGCCGCCATCGGCGACACAGTGGACGCCGTGTTCCTGTGCGGGACGGACTTCGGCACGCAGACGTCGCAGTTCTGCTCTGTGCGCACGCTGCGCAACCTGTGGTTTCCGTACTACAAGGCGGTGAACGACTGGGTGCACGCCAACACGAAGTGGAAATGTTTCAAACATTCCTGTGGCAGCGTGGAGAAGTTCCTCGACAGCTTCATCGAGGCCGGCTTCGACGTCATCAACCCGGTGCAGTGCTCAGCCGCGGGCATGAGCCGGCGGCGCTGAAGGCGAAGTACGGAGACCGGATCGTGTTCTGGGGCGGCGGCGTGGACACGCAGAAGACGCTGCCCTTCGGCACGCCGCGGCAGGTGCGCGAAGAGGTGCTGCGGCGCTGCGAGATCTTCGCGCCCGGCGGAGGGTTCGTCTTCGACGCCATCCACAACATCCAGGCGGGAACGCCGGTGGCCAACATCGTGGCCATGCTCAATGCGGTGCACGAATTCAACGGAGTGAAAACCAATGCCTGAACTTCAGAAGCTCTACGACGCCGTGCTGAACGGCGACCAGAAGACGGCCGTGGCGGCGACGCAGGAGGCCCTGGCGGCAGGCGTCAGCCCCATGGAGCTAATCACCAACTACATGGTGCCGGCCATGGACAAGGTGGGCTCGCTGTTCGAGTGCGAGGAGTACTTCGTGCCCGAGCTGCTGCTGTCGGCCCGCGCCATGAAGGGCTCGCTGGAGCTGCTGCGGCCACTGCTGGCCGCGGCGGGCGCCGAGCCGGCCGGTCGGGTGGTCATCGGCACGGTGAAAGGGGACCTGCATGACATCGGCAAGAACCTGGTCGCTTCCATGCTGGAGGGCGGCGGGTTTGAAGTGGTGGACCTCGGCGCCGACGTAGCGCCGGAGAAGTTCATCGAGGCCGTAAAGGCGCGCCACGCCAACATCGTCTGCCTGTCGGCGCTGCTGACGGTGACGATGCCGGCCATGCGCACCACCATTGACGCGCTGAAGACGGCCGGGGTGCGCGGCCAGGTCCGGATCATGGTGGGCGGCGCGCCGGTCACCGAGCAGTTCGCCGCCGAGATCGGCGCCGACGGCTACAGCGACAACGCCAGCGCGGCGGTGGGGCTGGCCCGGCGCCTGGTGCGGCAGGGCTGACGTGGAACCGAGGTATTACCTCGACCTGGCCGCCGCCGGGCTGCGCATGCCCATCGGCGCGGACCTGGTGCTGCACGAGCAGGACGACCCCGCCTCGATCCTGCTAGACGCCGGCGCGCTGGGCCGCGTGGTGGAGACAGCCGCGCGGCGTTACCGCACGCCGCTGGCGTTCCCGCTGATGGACCTGCGCCTGGAGAAGGCGGACCTGCTCGAATTTCTCGGCGTTCCCGATGCCGAGGCCGACAGCTACCACTTCCCCGCCCCGCCTTCCAAGGATGTGTTGGAACGGGTCCTGGGCAGCGCCGCGCGGCCCTTCTCCCGGCGGATTCGGGCCAATCAAGGCGCGGTGCGCTACATCGCGGAGAAGACGGACCTGGCGCCCGTGGGCATGCTGATCGGCCCGTTTTCGCTGATGACGAAGCTGGTGGCCGACCCCATCGCCCCGGTGGCGATGGCCGGCGCGGGCGTGACGGCGGCGGAGGACGAGGGCGTCCGCCTGGTGGAGCGCTGCCTGGAACTCGCGCTGGCCACGGTGCTGCGCTCGGCGCGCGCGCAGATGGAAGCCGGCGCCAAGGCGATGATCGTGTGCGAGCCCGCGGCCAATATCGTCTACATCTCCCCGCGGCAGCGCCGGAGCGGCTCGGCCATCCTGGAGCGCTTCGTCCTCGGGCCCAACCGCGCGCTGAAGGCCCTGCTCGACGAGCACGGCGTGGACCTCATCTTCCACGACTGCGGCGAGCTGGACACGGACATGGTGCGGGAGTTCGCCGTCGAGCTGAAGCCCGCGGTGATGAGCCTCGGCAGCAGCCGCACGCTGTGGGAGGACGCCGAGGTGGTGCCGAAAGACATCGTGCTGTTCGGCAACCTGCCCACCAAGACGTTCTACTCCGACGCGGCGATGCCGGCCGGGGAGGTGCGCCGCCGCACCGTGGAGATCGTCGGGAGGATGAAGGCCTGCGGCCACCCGCACATCTGCGGCTCGGAGTGCGACGTGCTGCACGTGGCGGAGTCGGCGCAAACCATCCGGGACAAAGTAGAGGTTATGCTGGAGGCTTAGCCCTCCAGCCTCATGCCCCACCTCGAACCCTGGCAGTGGATTCTCGGCGCCCTCTGCGCCTTCAATGTCGGCGTCGCCAAAACCGGCCTGCCGGGCCTCGGCATCCTGGTGGTGCCGATGATCGTTCTCACGGTGGGCAACGCCAAGACCTCGGCCGCGTGGCTGCTGCCCATCCTCTGCACGGCGGACGTTTTCGCGGTGGTCTACTGGCGCCGCCACGCCGCGGCCGGCAAGCTGTTTTCTCTCGCGCCCTGGGCCCTGGCCGGCATGGCCGGCGGCGCCGCGGCGCTGTTGCTGGAAGAGCGCATCCTCCGCCCGCTGGTGGGCGTCATCATCTTCTTCATGCTGGTGGCCTACCTTGTGCGGCGCCGCAGCAAGAGCCCGGCCGCCATCACGCCGCACCCGGCGCTTTACGGCATCAGCGCCGGCTTCGCCACCACCGTAGCCAACGCCGCCGGCCCCGTGATGAACCTGTACCTGCTGAGCAAGCGGCTGCCGAAGGAGGAGTTCATCGCCACCGGCGCGTGGTTCTTCTTTGCCATCAACCTGACGAAAGTGCCGATCTACGCCTGGCACGGCATGTTCAGCCGCGAATCGCTGGTCTTCGACCTGCTGATGGTCCCGGCGGTTGTGGCAGGCGCCTACGGCGGGCGCAAGATCGTGGATCACATCTCGCCGCAACTGTTCGAGAACCTCGTCGTCATTCTGACGGCGGTTTCGACGCTGCTGCTTTTCCGCTGAGCAGCCGCGCGGTATCGCGCGCGATCAGCAGCTCTTCGTTGGTGGGGATGACCAGCGGCTGGAAGCCGCCGAGACCCGCCACGCCGCGCAGGATACGGTCGCGGATCTCGGGCTGGTTCTCGCCGATGCCGCCGGTGAAGACCACGGCGTCGGCGCCGCCGAGCACGGCCCAGAATGCGCCGATGTACTTCACGATGCGGTAGCAGAACACATCGATGGCGAGCTCCGCGCGCACGTCGCCGGCTTCGGCCGCCTGGCACAGGTCGCGCATGTCGTTGGAGCGGCCCGAGAGGCCCAGCAGCCCGCTGCGCTTGTTCAGCAGGTCCTCCACCTGCTCCAGGCTCATGCCCTTGGCGCGCACCAGGTGGAAGACGACGCCGGGATCGATGTCGCCGCTGCGCGTGCCCATGACCAGGCCTTCCAGCGGCGTGAATCCGAGCGAGACGTCCACGGCGCGCCCTCCCTCCACGGCGCACACGGAGCAACCGTTGCCCAGGTGGCAGATGATGAGCCGCGCCTGGCCGGGATCGATGGCCAGTTCCTCAGCCGCCCGCGCGCTGACGTAACGGTGCGAGGTGCCGTGGAAGCCGTAGCGGCGGATGTGGTCGCGCTCGTAGTATTCGAGCGGCAGGGCGTAGAGAAAGGCGCGGTGCGGCAGCGTGTGGAAGAAGGCCGTGTCGAAGACGGCGGCGTGCGCCACGCCGGGCAGCAGCGCGTGGGCGGCGCGGTAGCAGGCCAGGTTGTGCGGGTTGTGCAGCGGCGCCAGCGGGCAGCAGTCGGCGATGGCCCGCTCCACGTGGAGGTCGATCAGCGCCGATTCGCGGAACTGCTCGCCGCCGTGCACCACGCGGTGGCCCACGCCGTCCACCTCGCCGGCCGCGGCCAGCGCCTGCTCCACCGCGGCGGTATGGTCCTGCACGGTGCTGCCCGGCGCGCCGATGCGCTCCACCGACCCCTTCAGCAGCATCTTTTCGCGGCCCGGCAGGACCTGGATCACCTGATATTTGAGCGACGAGCTGCCGGCGTTGAGGACGAGAATGCGCATCGGCTGTTAGCTTAGCGGATTCAGTACTTTCTTGCAGACTATTCGGGCATTTTGGTATGATTTAGGTTCCATGCGCAAGGTACCACTCAGCCAATCTCTGAGGATCATCGGGCAGGGCTCGATGAACTGGCTGGCGCAGCGGCCGATCGTGGTCTCTTTCGAGGTCACCGATTCCTGCACCTGCTATTGCAGGCACTGCGACCATGGAGGCCCCAAGGACGACAGCCGCAACCTGCGTCCAGCCGACTATCAACGCTACATGGAGACGCTGCAGCCGTGCGTGGTGCAGGTGTCGGGCGGCGAGCCGCTGATGCGCGAAGACCTCTCGGACGTCGTCCGCAACATCAAGCAGCCCAACGGGTTGCCCTATATCATCCTGGTTTCCAGTTGGTCCCTGATGACCCCTCGGCGCTACCTGGAACTGCGCGAAGCGGGCGTCGATCAGTTCTCCGTGTCGCTCGACTTCCCGGATAACCGCCACGACGACTTCCGCCTGCTGCCGGGCCTCTACCAGCACCTGAACGAAGTGATCCCGCAGTGCGCCGCTTACGGCCACGACGACATCGTGCTGAACACGTGCATCACGGCGGCCAACGTGGGTGAAATCAACGGCACGGCGGACCAGGCGAAGAAATGGGGCGTCAACATCTGCTACAGCGCCTACTCCGCGCGACGCACCGGCTGCCAGGATCTCTTCCCGGGCACGCCTGAGATGCTCTCCGTGCTGAACGAGCAACTGGACCGCATCGAGAAGCGCCGCGACGAATCGAACTGGATTGTGAGCGCGCCCACCACCATCGAGCACACCCGCCAGTATTTTGAAACCGGCGGCATGTCGGGCTGCAAAGCCGGGCTGCGCTTCCTGGTGGTGACGGCCGG
>DAHVTI010000132.1 GCA_027324255.1 Bryobacterales bacterium
GATGGAGGCGCACCACAACGGCTACGCCGAGGGGATTGCGCTGGACAGCGAAGGGCGGATCAGCGAAGGGTCCGGGGAGAACATTTTCGTGGTGCGGGACAGCAAGATCCACACGCCGCCGCTGGGTTCGAGCGTGCTGCCGGGGATCACGCGGGACACGGTGGTGACGCTGGCGCGGGAACTGGAGATTCCGCTGGTAGAGACGGTGATTCCGCGCGAGATGCTGTACATCGCCGATGAGGTCTTCTTCACGGGGACGGCGGCGGAGGTGACACCGGTGCGGTCGGTCGATCGGATCGAGATTGGGACGGGCCGCCGCGGTCCGGTGACGGAGAAGCTGCAGAAGGCGTTTTTCGCGATTGTGGAAGGCGACGCGCCGGACCGGCACGGGTGGCTGACGCCTGTGGGCCAGACGGTTTCGAAGTAAGCAGTGAAAAAAGAACCGGCCGCGGACTCGCTCCCAATGTCAACCTCCCCCGAGGATTCACTGTTTGAAGCGGGCCGCGGCCGAACTGTTTTCTACTGTACGCGCGGGGAGAGGCGCGGGGGAAGAGGGGCGGGAAGGCTTTTCAACAGATTTGTCGTGTTTTGTTTTCAGCGGGTTGGGCGGCGGGCGGTGTGGACAAATTGTGGATAAAACAAAATGGCTATGAAATGTATCGGGACTGACGCGGTGACGGGCGCCTGGCTGGAAGTGGCGGGCGAACGGGCGATCCAGAGTGTCGAGGAGCTGATCGCGAAGCCGGAGACGGGGACGTACCTGGCGCCGGGGTTCATCGACCTGCAGGTGAACGGGTTTGCGGGGGCGGACTACTGCAACCCGGAGACGCCGGTGGAGATGATTGCGAAGTCGCTGGAGGCGCAGTTTGCCACCGGTGTGACGCGGCTGCTGCCGACGGTGATCACCGGGGGCCGCGACGAGATGCTGGGGGCGTTGAAGAACCTGACGCGGGCGCGGGCGGAACTGCCGTACGGGCGGGCGATGGAGGGCTTCCACGTGGAGGGGCCGCACATTTCTCCGCTGGACGGGCCGCGGGGGGCGCACCCGCAGCGGCAGGTGCGGCCGCCGGACGTCGAGGAATACAAGCGCTGGCAGGAGGCGGCGGAGGGGCTGGTGAAGCTGGTGACGCTATCGCCGGAGTGGCCGGAGGCGCCGCGCTACATCGAGCAACTGGTGGGCGACGGGGTGGTGGTGGCGATCGGGCACATGAACGCGACGGCGGAGCAGATTGAGGACGCGGTGCGGGCGGGGGCGACTTTGTCGACGCATTTGGGCAACGGCGCGCACTCCATGCTGCCGCGGCATCCGAATTATTTGTGGCAACAGATGGCGGAGGACCGGCTGAGCGCATCCTTGATTGTGGACGGGATTCACCTGGGGGCCTCCTTTTTGAAGACGGCCTTGCGGGCGAAGGGGCTGGAGCGGGCGGTGCTGATTACCGACGCGGTGATGCCGGCGGGGTGCGAGCCGGGGCCCTACATGTTAGGGGAAGTGGAGGTGGAGCTATGGGCCGAGGGGAAGGTGACTTTGCGTGGAGGGGACCGGCTGGCGGGTTCTGCTTTGCGGATGGACCGGGGGGTGGAAAATCTGATGAGGCTGGCGGGGTTGACGCTGGCCGAAGCGGTGACTCTGGCTACCCGCAATCCGGCTCGGGTGGGGAGAATTTCGCACCGGCAACGCGGCTTGCAGCCGGGGGAACGGGGGGATGTCGTGGAGTTCCGGTTTGAGGGGGGGAGGATTGAGGTGGTGCGGACTTGGGTGGAGGGGGAGTTGGTGTACGGGCGAGTGAGTTAGTTTCGCACCGGCCTGGAGGGCGGTGCGCAGGACTGGCGGCCTGCCCCACATCTCAACGGGAGCCTTGGAGGGCGGCGTCTACGTTGATCTTGTAGTCGTCGAGGATGGAGGCGGTGGCCCGGCGGACGGCGGCTACTGCCTTCAGCCACGCGCCCCGGGCGGCTACTTCGGTGGATTTGGACTGCGCCAGGAACGTCTGAAATTGGATGACCAGGTAGCTGGTTGACGCTCCCGCCTCGAACTTGGCCTGTTCGGCGGCCAGGGACTCTTCCTGGAAGGCTCTCGCTTTCGACGCGGCTTCGTAGGCGGCGCGGGCCCGGCGGAGGGCGATTAAGGCGTCCTCGATTTCGAGACGCACCTGGTTTTCGAGCTGCTGGTTACGGATGCGGGTCTGGCGGAGCTGGATTTCGTCGCGGGCGAGGTCGGCTTCGGCGACGCGGTTGCGCACGGGGAGATCGAGCTGGATGCCGCCGCCGTAGACGGGGTAGTTGCGGCGGAAGATCTGGGAGAGCGCCAGGCCGTAGCCTCCGATGAAGGCCGTGTCGGGTGGGGTGCCGATGGGGTTGGACTGGCCGGCGAGTCCGTTGTTCTGGGCGAAGGCGAGAACGTCGAGCTGGGGCTTGAGGGCGTTGCGGGCGCCCTGGAGGCTGATTTCGGAGTTGGAAATCTGGAGCTGGGCCAGGGAGAGGTCGGGGCGGTTCTGGTGGGCCAGTTCGATGAGCTGGTCTTCGGGGCGGGATTCATCGGGCGGGGCGGCGTCGCCGGGGAGCGGGATGATGTGGGCCTGGCGGACGGCGGGGTCGGCGCCGCCGCGGCGGGTGAGGACGTTCTTGAGGATCGCCTCCTGCTCTTCGAGGAGGCCGCGGGCGCGCTCGAGGTCGAGGCGGGCGGAGAAGAGCTGGGCGTTGGCGCGGGCGAGCTCGACGCGGGCCTGGGTGCCCTCTTCAACCTGGGCGCGGGTGTCGTCGAGGAGGCGCTGGGCGAGGCGGAAGGACTCCTCCTTCACCTTCACGTCTTCGAAGAGGGCGACGAGGTCGTGGAAGAGGCGGGTGACGCCGTAGGCGGTGTTGATGAGCTGCTGGCGGAAGATGAGGGCGGCGATTTTCTGCTGGTTGGCGGCGATGGTCTGGTAGCGGCGGTTCACTTGGAAGCCGAAGCCGCGGAGGAGGGGCTGGGTGACGGTGAGGCCGAGCGATGAAGTGGTATAGGGGCTGTAGCTGGTGCGGGGCGAGTTGGTGACCTGGCGGAGATTATCGAACGTGGCGGCGAACGAGGCGCCGGAGCCGAAGCCCTGGCGGAAGCCGGCGGTGGCGGCGACGTTGTCGGTGACGAGGTCAGAGAGTCCGAACAGGACGGGGTTGGTCTGGAGGGTGCTTTGGTGGGAGTAGTTGAAGCGGCCGGAGACGTAGGGATCGAAGTTGGGGATGGCGGGGCCGGAGGAGAGGGGGATGGCGCCGGTGATGGCGAGGTTGGACTGGATGGCGCCGAGGGCGCCGGTTTCGAAGGGGTTGGTGGAGACGGAGCTGCCGGGGATGGTGCGGGCGGCGCCGGTGAGGAGCTGGCTGGAGGGGCCGCCGATGCCGGTGGGGGCCTCCTGGAGCGTGAAGGGGAGGCCGCGGGCGGCGCCACCGCCGCGGGTGCGGAGCAGGTCGGCGGCGGCGGCGAGGGGGGTGGAGCGCTGGAGCTCGACGTCGAGGTTGTTTTCGATGGCGAGGGCGAGGGCGTCGTCGAGGGTGAGATAGAGATTGCCGGCGCGCAGGAGTTTTTCGAAGCGCGGGGAGTTGCGCAAGTCGACGGGCTGCTGGGCGAGCAGGGGAAGGGCGGCGAGGATGGCGAGCGAGGTGCGCATGGTCAGTTCCCTACCCTGGCCGGAGGCTCCGGCTTGACGCGGGTGGCGCGGACCTTGGCGCCTTCGCGGACGGCGTCGCTGGGGTTGACGACGAGCCACTGGCCGGGTGCGAGGCCGTCGAGGACTTCGAGCTGCTTGCCGTAGTCGCGGCCGAGGCGGATGGTCTGGAGGTGGACGGTACCGTCGTCGCGGACGATGGCGACGAGGGGGCCTTGCGAGCGAAGCATGAGGGTGTCGCCGGGGATGATGAGGGGCTGGTTGTTGCGCTCGATTTCGAGGCTGACCTGGCAGTACATGCCGGGCATGAGCTGGCCGCCGGGGTTGGGGAGCTGGATTTCGGCGAGCAGGGTGCGGGTGTTCTGGTCGAGGGCGCTGTTGGCGCGGGCGACGCGGCCGGCGAAAGAGCGGCCGGGGAGATCGGCGAAGGTGAGTGTGGCGGGGAGGCCGGGGCGGAGGGAAGAGGCGTAGCCCTGGGGCACATTGACGAAAGTGCGGAGGGTGGAGGGCTGGGCGATGCGGAAGAGGAGAGTTTGGCCGGCGGAGATGAGGGCGCCGGTATCGACGTTGCGGAGGGTGACGATGCCGGAGAAGGGAGCGCGGACCTGGCGGTAGGAGAGGAGCTGCTCAAGGCGGGCGACGTTGGCGCGGGCGGCGGCGATATTGCTGCCGGCGGCGAGGACGTTTTTCTCCTGGGCCTGGACGTTGGCGCCCTGGGCGCGGGCCTGGGCCTGGTAGACGTCGTGATCCTGCTCGGAGACGGCGCCGCGGGCGAGGAGGTTGGCCCAGCGGCGGGCGGTGACGCTGGCGAGCTGGAAATTGGCGCGGGCCTGTTCGAGGGAGGCGGAGGACTGCTCCTGGGCGGCGATAGCTTGCTGGAGGGAGGCGCGGGCCTGGTCGAGCTGCTGGTCGAGTTCGGGGGCCTCGATTTCGGCGAGGAGCTGGCCGGAGGAGACGCGGTCGCCGATATCGACGAGGCGGCGCTTGAGGTAGCCGTCGGCGCGGGCGAGGATGGGAGCTTCGGTGAGGGCCTGGATGCTGCCGGGGAGCTCAAGGGCGACTTTGGCGGGGGAACGGAGGACCTGGGCGGCGGAGACCTGGGGGAGAGCGGCGGCGTCGCGGCGGGACTCGGCGACGACCTGGGCGTCCTGGGAGGAGCGGGGGAGATAGCCGCCGAGGAAGGCGGCGGCGAGGATGACGACGGCGAGAAGGGCGAGGAGCCAGAGGACGGCGCGCGAGGGGGGCGCGCCCTGGGGGACGGGCTCGTGGGCGAAATCGGTGGCGCGCTGGGTGCGCTCGCGGAGGCGGGCGATTTCGGCTTTGAGGAGCGCTTCGCGCTCGTGGGCGTCGGGTTCCTGGTGACTCATATGACCTCAGGCGGGAGTAATGCCGGGCGGGAGTTCGCCCTGATGCTCTTCGAGGAAGACGGTTTGATCGTAGTCGATGGGGGCGCTGCGGCGCAGGTAGCTGTAGATGACGGGGACCACGATGAGGGTGGTGACGGTGGCGACGAGGAGGCCGCCGATGACGGCGCGGCCGAGGGGGGCGTTCTGCTCGCCGCCTTCGCCGAGGCCGAGGCTCATGGGGAGCATGCCGATGATCATGGCGAGGGCGGTCATGAGGACGGGTCGAAGGCGGTTCCAGCCGGCGGAGAGAGCGGCGTCGCGGGGACCTTTGCCGGCGATCTGCTCGTCGTTGGCGAAGACGACCATGAGGATGGAGTTGGCGGTGGCGACGCCGGTGCACATGATGGCGCCCATGAGGGAGGGGACGCTGAAGGTGGTTTGCGTCAGAAACAGGGCCCAGACGATGCCGGCGAAGGCGCCGGGGAGGGCCATGAGGATGATGAAGGGGTCGAGCCAGGACTGGAAGTTGACGACCATGAGGAGGTAGACGAGTGCGACGGCGCCGAGCATGCCGATGCCGAGGCGGAGGAAGGAGTCCTGCATGGTCTTGTACTGGCCGCGGACGGTGATGGCCATGCCCTTGGGGAGGTTTCGGGAGGCTTCGCCGACGACGCGGAGGACTTCGTCGCCGACGCGGCCGAGGTCGCGGCGGTCGGTGTTGACGAAGACGTCGTAGACGGGCTGGACGTTGTAGTGGTTGACGATGCCCTGGGACTGGCCGCGGCCGACGGTGGCGAGGTTGGAGAGGAGCTGGGTGCGGTCGGGCTGGGCGCCGGGGTTGCCGTAGGCGAGGGTGTTTTTGGCGGGGCCGGAGGAGGTGGAAGAGGGGCCGGCGGCGGCGGCGCCGGCGAGCGAGTCGGCAGTGGAGGAGGCGACGGCGCCGAAGACGGCGGAGACGGGGGTGCGGAGGAGGTCGTCGAGGTTTTCGAAGCGGTACTGGGGGGTTTGGACGGCGACGTTGTAGTTGACGCCGTTGGCGAGGTTGAGCCACTGGTTGGGGGCGACCTGGCCGGAGGAGGAGAGGGAGATGAGGAGGTTGGAGGTGACGTCGCGCTGGGTGAGGCCGAGGATGCCGGCCTTGGTGCGGTCGACGTTGATGTGGATTTCGGGGTTGTCGTTGGTCTGATGGACGTGGACGTCGGCGGCGCCGGGGATTCGCGAGATGCGGGCGGCGAGGCGGGAGGCGGTGGCGAAGCCGGCCTGGGGATTGCGGGTGACGATCTGGACGTCGATGGGGGCGGGCAGGCCGAAGTTGAGGATCTGGCTGGTGATGTTGGCGGCCTCGAAGTAGAAGACGACGTCGGGGAAGCGCTCATTGAGGCGGCGGCGGATGCGCTGGGTGTAGAGGTCGCCGGGGCCGTGGTGTTCCTTGTTGAGGGAGATGAAGATGTCGCCGTCGGAGGGGCCGATGTTAGGGGCGTCGCCGAAGGCGAGGTTGACGCCGCCGAGGGGGAGGCCGATGTTGTCGACGATGGAGTCGAGCTCGGCGGGGGGGATGATGGAGCGGATCTCGTCCTCGACGGCGGCGAAGACCTGCTCGGTCTGCTCGATGCGGGTGCCGGAGGGGGCGCGGACGTGGAGGCGGAGCTGGCCGGAGTCGACGGAGGGGAAGAAGTCGCGGCCGACGAGGGGGCTGAGAGCGAGGGATCCGGCGACGAAGACGACGAAGAGGGCCATGACGGTGAGGCGGTGGTGGAGGGCGAAGCCGAGGAGGCCGGTGTAGAACGACTGGAAGCGCTCGAAGCCGAGGTTGAAGGTGTGGTGGATGCGCCAGATGACGCCGCGGCCGCCGCCGGCGTGGCCCTGCTGGTAAATTTCGGCTTCGGAGCGGAGCATGTAGTGGACCATGGTGGGGACGAGGGTTCGCGAGAGGAGGTAAGAGGCGAGCATCGCGAAGACGACGGCCATGGCGAGGGGAGTGAAGAGGAAGCGGGCGGAGCCGGTGAGGAGGAGGACGGGGACGAAGACGATGCAGATGGAGAGGGTGGAGATGAAGGTGGGGGCGGCGATCTGCATGGCCCCATCGAGCAGGGCGCGGGTGAGGGACTTGCCCATGGCGAGGTTGCGGTGGATGTTTTCGATGGTGACGGTGGCGTCGTCGACGAGGATACCGACGGCGAGGGCGAGGCCGCCGAGGGTCATGACGTTGATGGTTTCGCCGGCGAGCTTCAGGACGCAGAGGGAGCTGAGGATGGAGAGGGGGATGGAGACGGAGACGATGATGGTGCTGCGCCAGGAGCCGAGGAACAGGAGGATCATCAGGCCGGTGAGGGCGGCGGCGAGGATGCCTTCCTTGAGGACTCCTTCGATGGAGGCCTTGACGAAGATGGACTGGTCAGTGAGCTGCTTGATCTGGAGGGCGGGGGGGAGGCCGGCGATGATTCTGGGCAGGGCGGCCTTGACGCCTTCGACGACGTCGAGGGTGGAGGCCTGGCCGTTGCGGAGGACGGTGAGGAGGGCGCCGCGGGAGCCGTTGGTGCGGACGACGTTCTGCTGGACGGCGAAGCCGTCGCGGACGTGGCCGATGTCCTTGAGATAGACGGTGGCGCCGTTGACGGTGCGGATGGGGAGGTCGTTGAGCTCTGCGACAAGGGGCGGGCTGGAGTTGAGGCGGACCTGGTATTCGCGGCGGTCGAGCTTGACGGTGCCGCTGGGGAGGATGAGGTTCTGCTGGTTGAGGGCGTTGGAAACGTCGAGGGGGGAGATCTGGCGGGCGTAGAGGGCGTCGGGGTCGAGGTCGACCATGATCTGGCGGTATTTGCCGCCGAAGGGGAGGCTGACGGAGGCGCCCTGGACGGTGGCGAGCTGGGTGCGGATGAAGTTGAGGCCGAGGTCGAAGAGTTCCTGTTCGCTGAGGGTTTGGGAGGCGAGGCCGAGTTGGAGGATGGGGACGGAGGAGGCGTCGTACTTGAGAACGTTGGGGGGGAAGATGCCGGGCGGGAAGATGCGCAGCAGCGTTTGGCTGATGGCGGTGACCTGGGCGATGGCGAGGTCGATTTTGACGTTGGGCTGGAAGTAGATGCGGGTGACGGAGACGCCGGGGTAGCTCTGGCTCTCGATGTGCTCGATGTCGTTGACGGTGGTGGTGAGGGCGCGTTCGTAGACGGTGACGACGCGCTTTTCCATCTCCTCGGGGGTGATGCCGTTATAGGACCAGACGACGCTGATGACGGGGATGTCGACGTAAGGGAAGATGTCGACGGGCATGGAGACGATGGCGGCGCCGCCGAGGATGCAGATGAGAAGGGCGAGGGCGACGAAGGTATAAGGGCGGCGGAGAGCCAGCCTAACGATCCACATGAATTCCAGTCCTTGGGGAGGATTCGGGCGGCATCAAACAGGGAAGGCGTAACCGACTCCTCAATTGTCACACTCTTCGCACGGTGAGGGGAAGACAGGGGTGGTTTTACCGGCGGGGCGGGCGTGATAGGGTGTGGTCGTATGAGCACGAGCAAGGCGCGCATCGACGAGTTCCTGAAGCTGAAGCGGATTGCGGTGGTGGGGGTGTCGAGGGACAAAAACCATTTTAGCCGGATGGTGTTTCGGGCCTTTGCCGAGCGGGGCTACGACGTGGTGGCGGTGAACAGGGCGGGGGGCCAGGTGGAGGGGCGGCGATGCTTTGCGAGCATCTCAGAGGTGGAACCCGCGGTGGAAGGGGCGTTGGTGATGGTGCCGGCGGCGGGGAGTGCGGCGGCGGCCGAGGAGTGCCGGGAAGCGGGGGTGGAGAAGCTGTGGGTGTACAAGGGGGAGAACGCGGGCGGGGTGGAGGAGGAGTGCCCGTTGATGTGGCTCAAGAATACGGGCTGGATCCACGGGGCGCATAAGACGGTGCGGGGCTGGTTCGGCGGGCTGCCGAAATAGGAGGTGCGGGATGCTGTGGTCGCGAAGAAGTTTCCTGGCTGCGCCGGCGGCGCTGGCGCTGGAGGGCGGGACGCCGGTGAGGACGAAGCCGCTGCGGCCGCGGCACTACGGGCCGCTGTACTACGACGACAGCGAGTGGCGGATGCTGGCGGAGGTGTTCCAGGCGCGCAGCCCGTTCCGGTTCGCGGGTTTTGAAAAGCCGCCGCAGAAGGTGGCGACGCTGGAGCGGGAGTGGGCGGCGAAGATGGGAGTGAAGTACGCGCTGGCGGTGAACTCGGGGACGAGCGCGCTGCAGGCGGCGCTGGCCGGGCTCGGCATCGGGCCGGGGGATGAGGTGATTGTGCCGGCGTGGACGTGGCATTCGTGCTGGCACGCGGTGGTGCTGGCTGGCGCGCTGCCGGTGTGCGCGGAGATCGACGAGAGCTTCAACCTGGATCCGGCGCGGGTGGAGGCGCTGATCACGCCGCAGACGAAGGCGCTGATGTGCGTGCACCTGCAGGGCAACCCGGCAGACATGGACCGGCTGCTGGCGGTGGCGCGCAAGCACGGATTGAAAGTGCTGGAGGACGTGTCGCAGGCGGTGGGGGCTTCGTACAAGGGCCGTCCGCTGGGATCGATGGGCGACATTGCGGCGGCGAGCCTGCAGGTGAACAAGACGATCAGCGCGGGGGAAGGCGGGATGGTGTATTCCAACGATGGCACGCTGATGGAGCGGGCGGTGCGGTACCACGACGTGGGCGGCTACAGGCCGGTGCACCAGGAGTGGCTGGGCGCGGCGCGGATGGACCCGATGCCGGGCTCGAACTTCCGCATGACGGAGTTCACGGGCGGAGTGCTGCTGGCGCAGGTGCGAAAGCTGGACCGGATTGTGGGGGACATTCGGAGCGTCGCGAAGAGGGTCTACGAAGGGATTGCGGACATCGAAGGATTGAAGACACGCCGGCTGCCGGACCCCGCGGGAGAACTGGGCGCGGGCGTGTATGTGGACCTGGGGACGAAAGAGGCGCGGGACCGGTTTCTGGCTGCGATGCGGGCGGAGAACGTGCCGGCGGCGGGGCCGTCGGGCTCCGTGGTGCTGCCGGTGCAGCCGTATGCGGAGAAAAAGCTGACGGTGCACCCGGCGTGGCCGACGTTCAACTCGGCGAGAGGAAGGGCGGTGCAGTACGGGGTTGCGGCGTGCCCGCGAACCATCGACATTCTGAATCGCTTCGGCGGGGTGCTGCTGGACCCGGGCTACACGGAGGCGGACACGCGCGACGTGGTGGCGGCGTTCAAAAAGGTTTACCCCCAAGTTCGCGTGCAGTCTGCTCGGCCGAGCGCATGAAGCGCAGCAGGTTCTGGCCGTAGACCTTGCGGATGTCGGAAGGGGAGTAGCCTTTCTCGAGGAGCTTGCGGGTGAGGTTGGGCCACTTGGAGGTGTCGTCGAGGCCCTGGGGAACGCACTCGACGCCGTCGAAGTCGGAGCCGAGGCCGACGGCGTCGATGCCGGCGATGCGGCGGATGTGATCGATGTGGGCGACGACGTCGTCGATGGAGGCCTGCTGGCAGCGGGCGTCCTTCGGAAGCGAGGGGTTGATCCAGGGGGAGGTGTCGGCGGAGCGCTGGGAGAGGAACTCGCAGCCGAGATTGACCATGACGAGGCCGCCCTTTTTGCCGACGGCCTGGAGCATTTCGTCGGTCATGTTGCGGGGGATGTTGGAAACGGCACGGGCGCCGGAATGGGAGCTGAAGACGGGGGCCTTGCTGGCTTTGATGACGTCCCAGAAGGTCTGGTCGGAGACGTGGGCGATGTCCACCATCATGCCGAGGCGGTTCATTTCGGCGACGATGGAGCGGCCGAGATCGTTGAGGCCGCGGACCTCCTTTTCGGCCGAAGACCCGGCCCAGGAGAGGTTCTTCGTGTGGGTGAGGGTCATGTAGCGGGCGCCGAGCCGGTAGAAATCGCGGAGGAGGCGGAGGTCGTCCTCAATGGCGTGGCCGCCCTCGATGCCGATGAGGGCGGCGATCCGTTTGTGTTTGCGGGCGTCGAGGATGCCGGCGGCGGAAGTGGCGAGGGTGAAGTCGGCGGAATGCTTTTCGGCGATGTCGTGCCGGATGGTGTCGATCATCTGGAGGGCGCGGTGGGC
>DAHVTI010000018.1 GCA_027324255.1 Bryobacterales bacterium
GGGCGGGGGGCCGGCGGTTGGTGGGCCGGAGGCTGGAGGGCCGGAGGCTGGAGGGCCGGCGACTGGTGGGCCGGAGGCTGGGGGATTGGAGGCGGGGGGACCGCAGGCTGAGGGGCTGGTGACTGGTGGGCCGGAGGCTGGGGGGCCAGCGGCTGGGGGGCGGCGGATAGCGGCTCACGGCACGCATGCTCCAGGGCATCGACAAACGCCGCGCAATCCGGAAAGCGCTCGTGCGGCTCTTTCGCCATGGCGCGCTGGAGTACCGGGTTCAAGCGACGAGCCAGCTCCGTGTGCTCCAGCTCGAGCCGGGGCGGGGGCTCGTGCACGATCTTGTAGACCAGGGCGCTGAGGGAGTCCGCCTGGAACGGCCTACGCCCACCGAAGATTTCGTAGGCCACCACCGCCAGCGAATACTGGTCGCTGTGCCCGCTCACCCTCTCGCCGCGGATTTGCTCCGGGGCCATGTAGAAGGGCGAACCCAATACCGTGCCCGTCACTGTCATCGTCTGCGACACCAGCTTGGCTACGCCGAAATCGGTGATCTTGAGGCATCCGTCGGCGGTAATGAGCAGGTTGGCCGGCTTGACATCGCGGTGGATGACTCCCCGCGAATGCGCGTAGTCGAGGCCCGCGGCCGCCTGCCGCAGGAGGCTCAAAGCGACAGTGTTGTGAACGACCCGCGTTTTTTCGAGCAGCGCCGAGAGGGTGCGGCCCGGCACGTATTCCATCGCGACGAAGGCGACCGGTTGTCCGGGGCGCAACTCCTGGTATCCGATCTGGTAGATGGTGACGATGGAGGGGTGGGACAGGCGCCCCGCCGACTGGGCTTCGCGCTCGAGGCGCTCCTGCATCTGCCGGCGTTCGCTCTCCTCCGAGATGTCATAGAGCTTGATGGTTTTCAGCGCCACATCGCGCCGGATCAACGGGTCGAACCCGCGATACACCACGCCCATGCCCCCGCGCCCGAGTTCTTCATGCACCTCGTAGGGACCAAAATTCAACATTAGGTAAAGTATAGGCCAGGGCGCATCGGGGGGCACGGTGATTTGCAGTACCGGGGCATGCTTTTTCAGTCGGGATGAGAAGCCGATCCGCCTGGCGGGCGGGCACGGGTGGGTGCAGGGTCCAGGGGGACTTCGGGGCCGGGGGAGGGGGAGGAGGCGTTTTGCTTCGAGTTCGGGGGCGGTGAGCGCAGGAGGGCGTGGCGGTTCGCGCTGGGAGGGCTGCAATGACCGGGTGAGGAAACGGGATTCGAGGGCCGCATATTTGCTACGGATATAGTTGCACGGGGAGTCCGGGATTGAGTGGGCGGGGCAACATGCGAATCCACCTTGGGAAAAGAGCCTTGAGTAAGTGCTGCCGATAGGCGATGGCGCAATTTTTACTATAAATGTAGAATGAATAAAGAAGAATCGTGGTATTTCACTCATAACATGCCACTTGCACTCCAGTACCGGAGGCGGAGTGGGTGGCGGCTGGTCGGGGGGCCGGACCTGGAGGTCCGGCCGCAGGCGTGGCCGCCTGCCCCACATCGGGATAGTTGCATCGTTCCAGGGGGGTGAGCAATCATTGAACTGAGCGGTCAACTTTTTGACTGGCGAGTTCAATGAGCACTTCGACCAAGACCCGGCATGACGCCCTTTGCGAGTTCCGGTGCGCGCAGATTCTTTCCGCGGCGCGGAAGGTATTCGCAGAGAAGGGGTACCGGGAAGCGACGATGGACGAGATGGCCGAGGCGGCGGGGGTGGCGAAGGGGACGCTGTATTCATACTTTCCGTCGAAGGAGGAGGTCTACGTCGCGGTGCTGAACCGGGGCGGGAACGAGTTGCTGGAGCTGACGCGGGCGGCGGTGGCGGCGCCGGGCGGGTTCCGGGCGCGGATGGCGCAGTTCATCCGGACGCGGGTGGAATACCTGGACAGACACAGCGAGTTTTTCAGGATCTACCTGGCGGAGTTCGGGAACATGACACATCCGGCGTGGGTGAGCCAGCAGTTCCGGGAACGGTACGGGAAGCAGTTGGAACTGCTGGGGCAGATGGTGGCGGAGGGGATGGAGCGGGGCGAGATCCGGGCGGTGCCGGCGGCAGTGGTGGCCTGCGGGATCTACGAGATGACGCGGGGGCTGATGCTGCAGCGCATGCTGACGGGCGCGGAGCGGGCGGCTCAGGCGGAGGCGGAGACGCTGGCGGAGATCCTGTGGAAAGGGATGAAAACGGAATGAACGCGATGCGAGTGACGTTCCTGCTGGCGGCCGCGGCGGTGGGGGCGGCGGGGCAGAGCCCCTATGGCGGGTCAGTGCCGGACCCGGAGGCGGCGGGGAGCGCGGCGGGATTGACGTTGAAAGACGCCATCCGGCTGGCGCTGAAGAACAACCTGGGCGCGCTGGTGGCGGACGAGAACTCGCGGAGCGCGCGGGGCCAGCGGCTGGTGGCGTTGAGCCTGCTGCTGCCCCGGGTGGACGCGCGGGTGCAGCAGTCGTCGATTCAGAACAACCTGGCGGCGTTCGGGTTTTCCGGATTCCCGGGGATCAACCCGATTGTGGGCCCGTTCTCGCTATTCGATGCGAGGGTGGGGTTGTCGCAGCCGGTACTGAATCTACAGTCGCTAAACCGGTCGCGGGCGGGGGCGGAGATCGAGCGCGCGGCGGTGCTGGAGGCGCAGGATGCGCGGGACACGGTGGTGCTGGTGGCGACGTCGCTGTACCTGGACGCGGTGGCGGGAGAGAGCCGGATCGAAGCAGCGGAGGCGCGGGTGAAATCGGCGCAGGCGCTGTACGAGCAGGCGGCGAGCTACAAGCAGAGCGGGGTGGTGGCGGGGATCGACGTGCTGCGGGCGGAGGTGCAACTGCGGGCGCAGAAGCAGCGGCTGATCGCCTACCGGAACGAGTTCGAAAAGCAGAAGCTGCGGCTGGGGCGGGCGATCGGGCTGCCGGACGGGGCGGCGGTGAAGCTGGCGGACGCGATGCCGGCGGGGGACGCGGCGGCGGTGCCGAAGGCGGAGGCGGCAATGGGCGAGGCGCTGAAGACGCGGATGGATTTCCAGAGCCTGCAGGCGCGGGTGAAGGCGGCGGAGTTTGCGCGCAAGGCGGCGGGGGCGGAGAGGCTGCCGACGGTGGCGTTCAACGCGGACTACGGCACGATCGGGAAGGCACCGGACAACTCGCACGGGACGTTCACGGCGGGGGTATCGATGCGGGTGCCGGTGTTCGAGGGGGGACGGATCAAAGGGGCAGAGCAGGAGGCGGACGCGGCGTTGGGGAAGCTGAAGGCGCAACTGGCGGACCTGAGGGGGCGGATCGAATTCGACGTGCGGAGCGCGGAGCTGGACCTGCAGGCGGCGAGCGATCAACTGGAAGTGGCGCGGGGGGCAGCGGAGCTGGCGCGGCGGCAGCAGGAGCAGGCGCGGGACCGGTTTGCGGCGGGGGTGACGAGCAACCTGGAAGTGGTGCAGGCGCAGGAGGCGGTAGCGGTGGCGGACGAGAACCTGATTTCGAGCCTGCTGGCGAGCAACCTGGCGAAGGCGGCGCTGGCACGGGCGATTGGGGCGAGCGAAAAGAACATTCCGGCCTTTCTGGCCGGCACCCCTACTGGGAGCAGGTGAAACACACATGGCAGAAGCTCTGGATCGCGATTTGAATGAAACGCCGGCGGCGCGGCGCCGGCCGGTGAAGCGGATGGCCGTGGCGGCGGTACTGCTGCTGGCGATCGGCACGGGCGCCTACGCCTACTGGCGGCATGCGGCGGCGCGGGAGACGACGGACGATGCGCAGGTGGAAGGGCGCATCCACAGCGTGAGCGCGCGCGTGGGGGGCACGGTGATGAAGGTGTTGGTGGACAACAACCAGGTGGTGGAGGCGGGGACGGTGCTGTTCGAGATCGACCCGCGGGACTACGAAGTAGCGCTGGCGCAGGCGAAGGCGGACCTGGCCGAGGCGGAAGCCACTCTGGGCGAGGACAAGGCAGGCGTGCCGGTGGCGAAGACGGCGACGGCGAGCCGGATGAGCGCGGCGCAGGCGGGGGTGGGCGAGGTGCGGGCGTCGATAGCCGCGGCGCAGAAGCAGGTGGAAGCCGCGGAGGCGAGGAAGGACTCGGCGGCGCCGCTGGTGCGGGCGGCGAAGGCGAACGCGGACCGGGCGGCGGCGGACTTCGAGAGGATGAAGGCGCTGCTCGAGAAAGACGAGATTTCCAGGCAGCAGTACGATGCGGCGTTTGCGGCAGCGGAGGCGACGCGGGCGCAGTTGGAGGCATCGCAGGCGCAGGTGGCGGAAGCCGGCCGGGGCATCGCGGTGGCGCAGAGCCTGCTGGCGCACGAACAGGCGCGGCTGGGGCGGGCGCAGGCGGAGGTGCAGGCGGCGGAGGCGGGTCCGCAGCAGGTGACGGCGACGCGGGAGAAGGCGTCTTCTTCGGCGGCGAAGGTGGCGCAAATGCGGGCGGCCGTGGAGGCGGCGGAGCTGAACCTGGAGAGGACGGTGGTGCGGGCACCGGTGCGGGGCATTGTGGGGCAGAAGAGCGTGGAGAGCGGGCAGATTATCGCGCCGGGGCAGCCGGTGATGGCGGTGGTGGCGACCGATGAAGTGTGGGTGGTGGCGAACTACAAAGAGAACCAACTGGAGGGGATGAAGCCGGGGCAGAAGGCGGAGCTGGCGGTGGACGCGTTCGGCGGAGAGCGGCTGCGGGGGACGGTGCAGAGCATGGCGGCGGCGACGGGGGCGCGGTTCAGCCTGCTGCCGCCGGAGAACGCGACGGGGAACTACGTGAAGGTGGTGCAGCGGATCCCGGTGAAGATCGTGTTCGACGCGGGGCAGGACGCGGGGCACCGGCTGCGGCCGGGGATGTCAGTGGTCTCGACGGTGCTGGTGCGATAGGGGGGACGGATGAAGTACAGGGCATTGACGGTAGCGCGGGAGTTCGGCAGCGGCGGCGCGGAGATGGCGCGGAGGCTGGCGGCGCGGCTGGGGTGGAAGCTGCTGGACAATGCGTTGGTACTGCAGATTGCGCAGCGGGCGCGCGTGGACCCGGCGCAGGCGCGGCAGTATGACGAGCGGGTGGATTCGTGGCTGTACCGGGTGGCGCGGGGCGGGTTGTGGAGCGGGGCGTTCGAGGCGGTGGCGGAGCCGGCGCAGGCGGCCGTGTTCGACGGGGAGACGATGGCGGCACTGGCGACGCAACTGGTGCGGGAGGCGCACGAGCAGGGCGAGTGCGTGATTGTGGGGCGCGGGGGCCAGTGCGCTCTGCGGGCGAAAGAGGACGTGTTTCACCTGTTCGTGTACGCGCCGCGGGCGGCGCGGATGGAGAGGCTGAGGACGAGAGCGGGCGCGCCGGAGGACCTGGAGAGGTGGATGCAGGAGACGGACCGGATGCGGGCGGAGTACGTGAGGCGCAACTTCGGCTGCGACTGGGCGAATCCGCACCTGTACCACCTGATGCTGGATTCGACGCTGGGCGAGGAAGCGACGGTGGAAGCCGTGCTGGCGGCCATGCGGGCGGCGGGGGAGGGGCGCTGAACCGGTGACGACCGCCGAACGCCCGCACGTGAATCCGTGGATTGTCGCCATGGCGGTGATGTTCGGCACCTTCATGGAGGTACTGGACACGACGGTGGTGAACGTGAGCCTGCCGCACATTGCGGGGAGCCTGTCGGCGTCCATCGAGGAAGCGACGTGGGCGCTGACGTCGTACCTGGTGGCGAACGCGGTGATCCTGCCGATGACGGGGTGGCTGGCGAACTATTTCGGGCGGAAGCGGCTGCTGATGATGTCGGTGACGGGGTTCACGCTGGCGTCGTTTTTCTGCGGGTTTGCGGTGTCGCTGCCGATGCTGATTGTGTTCCGGGTGATTCAGGGGGCGGCGGGGGGCGCGCTGCAGCCGCTGTCGCAGGCGGTGCTGCTGGAGTCGTTCCCGCCGGAGAAGCGGGGCAAGGCGATGGGCGTGTGGGGGCTGGGGATCGTGGTGGCGCCGATTCTGGGTCCGGTACTGGGCGGGTGGCTGACGGACAGCTATAGCTGGCGGTGGGTGTTCTACATCAACATTCCGGTGGGGGTGGCGTGCCTGCTGATGACGCGGGCGTTCGTGTGGGATCCGGCGTACATCAAGCGCGGGTCGGCGCGGATCGATTACTGGGGGATCGGGCTGCTGACGGTGGGGATCGGGGCGCTACAGGTGATGCTGGACAAGGGGCAGCAGGAGGACTGGTTCGCGTCGAGCTGGATTGTGGGGTTGCTGGTGGTGTCGGCGGCGACGCTGACGGCGTTCGTGTTCCGGGAGTTGTGGACGGACGCGCCGGTGGTGAATCTGCGGGCGTTCAAGGACAGGAGTTTTGCGACGGGCACGCTGCTGATGACGGTGCTGGGGTTTGTGCTGTACGGCAGCCTGGTGCTGCTGCCGATCTGGCTGCAGACGCTGCTGGGGTATCCATCGCTGGAGGCGGGGATTGCGCTGGCGCCGCGCGGGGTGGGGTCGTTTATCGCGATGCCGCTGGTGGGGGTGCTGCTGGCGAAGGGCGACCCGCGGAAGTTCCTGGCGACGGGGATCACGGTGGGGGCGCTGACGTTGTATCAACTGGCGCGGCTGGATTTGAGCGCGGGGTATTGGGACTTTTTCTGGCCGCAGTTCATTCAGGGGATGTCGCTGGCGTTGATGTTCGTGCCGTTGACGACGGTGTCGATGGCGCGGATTCCGCGGGAGCAGATGGGGAACGCGACTTCGCTTTTCAATTTGCTGAGAAACCTGGGGGGGAGCATCGGGATTGCGGGCGTGACGACGATGCTGGAACGCGTGGGGCAGACGCACATGACGACGCTGAACTCGCACATCACGCCGTACAGCGTGGAGGCGCAGGGGATGCTGGAGGGGCTGCGGAGGACATTGGAGGTGCACGGGGTGCCGGCGGCTACGGCGGCGAAGCAGGCTTACGCGATGCTGTACGGGATGGTGGCGCGGCAGGCGACGATGCTGAGCTTCATTCAGGTGTTTAGGGTGCTGGCGACGGTGTTTTTGCTGCTGCTGCCGCTGCTGCTGATTATGAAGCGGCCGCCGAAGGGGGCGGGGGGGCCGGCGGGGGGAGCGCACTAGCTTCGTCCGACCGTTTTGGACTGGAGAGGAGACCCGCCTGACATTGCACGGCAGGAAGCGCGGAAGCCGGGCGCTTACGCTTCCGGGACCGGGAGGCTGGGGAGCCCTTGGCTTATGCTCCTCAGCGAGCGAAACGGTTTCGCGGGGTCAGGATGCGTCCGAAAGCTTCAGTAACCTGGTGGGAGCGATCTGGGGCAGGCGGGAGTACAGCGGCGAAATCTTCCTCGAAAGACCGGTCGTAAGTCAGCCCGATCATTCGCAAAGTGCTGTCGAACTGGTAGTGGATATTCGCACGAGTACCATTCGGAGTGGCACCATCGACGTAGACCTCGAGAGCTGGGCCGACCGGACGGAGGTGTCGCACCAGCCAGGTAACACCCTTTGGGCCGGGGTAAGGAATTCTCGGAAAGAGAAGAGAGGCTGCTTCAGGCAAGACAGCGACACCGGCGATCTGACGGCGATCCCCAGGCGCCGGAGGGCTCTGGCCGGAAGAGAAGGCCGCGTCAAGAACAACCATGGCTGCCTCATAGGGCTCGCGCGAGTAAGAATTATTGACGCCCCCGAGGAGAATCTCTTCCTCACCATCACCGTCGATGTCGTATAGCAAGCCGGTGACGAGCCATCCGGGGAACCAGTATTCGGCGACCACTCTACCTTGCGGAGTGAGAATGGCGACCCTGGAGGGCCAACTGTAGACGTGATGGCTGACGAGGACGATGCGGCCACCGTCGGGGCGAGGCCGCGCGAGGACTGAAACCCAGGAGGGGACCCAGAATGCGGATAGGGCCTCTCCGTCGACGGTTCTGACTTCGCTGCCGGCCTCTTGTGTCCACAGGAGGCGTCCATCCTGTCCAAAGCAGTGCAAGTCGCCTTCCCCGGAGCGAGGCCCGGCGCTATGGAAGGCAAAGAGCACCTCGGCACTCCCGTCCCCATCAAGATCCACAAGCCTGTAAGGATCCAGAAGGGATTGGTTGCCGGTATCGTGTTCGGGCGTGAGGGGTATGCCGGGCAATCGGGATTCCCACACCCGCCTGTTCCCGCGGTCGAAGGCTATCAACCAGTCGCCTCGGGTTTCGCAGCGCACAGGGGCGCCAGGGCGCATTGCCCACCAGACAGCGATACCGGCAACTGCCAGCAGGCAAGCCAGCGCGGCGGCCCATTCCAGCCGGCGCCTCGACGACTGTGGGGAAAAGCTGTCGACTTGACCTTGCCGCCAGGAGTCCAATTCCGCGGGGAGCGCCCAGACGCGGCCTTTCTCACCTTTGAGCCGGTGAATGGGGAGGCCTTGATTCCGCTCCCAATTCTGCGCCGCCCGGGCCGACACTCCAAGATACGCGGCAATCTCCTTCCAAGTGTTCAAGGTGGATCCTGCCCCTTGCCCGCCAGCCGCCGAATCGGCAAACGGGGCCGTTTCCGCTTGAAGAGGACGGTCAGGGCCCACGGACAAAGTCACGCGCCTGCGCCCGGACTGCTCCTTTTCGAATGGGGCGTTGAAGGGCATCGCGTAAGAACGAAACAACAGTTTACACCAACACTCGAAGAATCCTTCGACGCCGCGGCGGTTCAGTAGCCAAGAATCGGCGCACGAGATCGTGAAGCGGCCGCCGAAGGCGGCGGGGGGCGGCGGGGGGAATGCACCAGGCGGGCAGGGCGGGCGCCGGCGCCCGCCCAGCCGGCGTTCCAGCCTTACGGCATCATGCCGCCCTGGCCCAACTGAACGGAAAACTTCAGCGTCCCGTCGGGTCTGTACGCGTAGAGAACCTTGTTGCCCGGCGCGAAGGCGCCCGTCCCGCTGCCCATCCCTTTGCCCGGAGTGGCGGTCCAGGACATCATGTCGTAGCCAACGACGTAAATCATGTAGCTGCCGGTGGACGGTTCCGCCACCAGCCGCGGGGCAGAAAGGACGTCGGAATTCGTCCGGATGACCGCCTGAATTGAGGCACTCGAATCCGTGTGGGTGATGACAACAAGCTGGCCCTCATTGGACGACGCGTCCGCGCCCGTCATCATCTGCCCACCTGAAACGTAGTTGGCGTAAAACATCTGGTAACTGTCTACCGTCACAAAAATGCGGCCGTCGGCGGCCAACCTGGGGTGAGAAACGCGGCCGCCGGGGATCCGGATTTTCCATTGAAGGCTGCCGTCGTTCGGGCTGATAGCCGCGAGCTCAAACTGCCAGTTCGAGTTCTGGCCGTTCATCCCGTTCTGCTGCGCGGCGGCGACGGCGCGGACGACGTAGGCCGTACCGCCGGAATCCACTGCCAGATCCTCAGTCATTCCGACACCCATGCCCGAGCCCATGGCACCCATGTTGCCTGCCGACTGAAACATCCGCATGTAGGCGTCTTGTACGTCCGGGACGGGGTTGCCGCCGCCCGGCATCATTTGCGCGGGAATGGCGGGGCATCCCAGCATCAGTCCAGTGAGCACCAATCCAAGTTTGTTCATTGTATTTTCCGATCCTTTGAATTCGATTTCCTGCCCTGCCTGAGCGGGGGCGCGAAGACCCAACGCTTGCGTCCCCCCAGGCCAGTTACTGCCCGGACCGCCTTGCGGCCTTTTCATGCCCGTCCGCAAGCGCGCTCATTTTCATTGCCTTCTCCTTGAACGACGCAGCGAAATAATCGCAATGGCCGATCGTCGAGCTTTTGAACTTGCTGGAGGTGTAAATGGGGATCCGCCGGTAGCCGTCGGCCATCCTGGCGTGCTCTTTCGACTGCCCGGCGAACTGCATGGCCAATTGCCGGTAATGCGCGGCGAGGCGCAGATGATCAGAGGACGTTCTGGCATGGGCTGCGAGGGCCTCAGCTTCCTTCCGCGGCAGCACTGACGTGGACTGAGCGGCGCTCATGGCGCCTGCCGCGAGAATCGCGACGACAAACTGTTTCATGGTTCCTTCTCCTTTGGAATTCGAGTCGCATTGCTGTCGATCCGGCCATCGATTCGCCTCGGGGCACAGACCGGCCCGAGGCAAGGCAAGGGGAGCAAGGAGAACGACTAGCAGCGGAAGGCGTGGGTGAGGAGGAAGATGTCTTCCCATTCCGGCAGAGCGGTCACCGCTGCCAGGGGAGATCCGAAGCCGGAGCCGGCGATCTGCCCGCAACGGAATTCACTGTGCGCCCCGGGAATTGCCAGGGCTTCGCCGCCATCTTCGCTGGCGACGGCGTGGTTGAGTTCCAGAGGTTCCGGACTCAGGGCGAGGCACGGCCCATCCGAGCAGTGGGGGCTTGGGTTCCCTCCCTGTTCAGGACGAGGGCTGCAGGGATGCCCGCCCCGAGGCGTCGCCAAACCAGCTTCAGAACTTGCACATTCGGCACCGCAGAGAGACCCGCCCACGACCCGGAGCGCCAGGATGGGGAAGATTCTCAGCAATGTGCTCAAGCGCCTCACGGCAGTGTCACTACCAGCAATCGTACCTCATTATCTTAATTTGTCAAGATTCTTAATCGACCGCCCGCCGGGCGATCAGACCGCCACGCGAGGGCCGCACCGAGGCAGGAGGGTGCGCGACATGGCCGTTGGCAGATGCGTGATTGGCGAGGCTGAGCCGGAAACGAGTGACGAGGCATGTGGTAGTTGTCACTGTAAGCTCCACTGGCTCAGAACCAAGGGAGACCGAACGAGGGGCGAGGCCGTTGCCTCAGGCGAGGTCCGCTCACGGCCGGCGCGTTGCCGAGCTCCACGACTTTGGGACCCAGGGGACCGATGGGGCATTGGCGGCGCCGAGAGCCGCAGCGGAAGGTGAGGGTCCGGGGCGTGGGGAGAGGTTCCACAACCACGGGAGAACCAGGCAGGCGTCGCGGAGCAAGGAGCACACCACCGGGCGTACTTCCTCGACATGGGGCGTGAGGCCGATCTGGGTGAAGATTCGGCGGCGGAGGGCGGAGAGGCCGGTGAAAGTTCCAGGCACCTCCTTGCGGACGACCCATTGGGTGGCCGCGCTCTGGCTCGCGCAGCAAGCGTCTCCGCGGGAGAGGAAGGTCCGGTGCTGCTCGCCCCTTTGAGGAAGTCTCCGGGGTGGCCGCGAGGGACGTGCAGCGCTTCGGCCTTCAGGCTGGCTCCGCGGATACGGACGGCCAGGCATGGATGCGCCGTGGGGAGTAATGCCAGTGGCCGTAGAGGAAACCGGCGAGCCAGATGGCGGTGACGCCGGCGCGGTGGACGGTGGGGCGGAGGCCGGGGTTCCGGTCGAGTGCGTCGACGGAGAGGCTGACATGGAAGCGGCGGGCGGCGGGCTGCGATAGGGCTGGGAGAACGGCGAAGGCGGAGAGAACGGAACGCCGGCGCAAGGAGGCTCGGGAGACAGGATGACACAGGGGGTGGCCGGAGAGGAAGGAGGCAGCACACGGCGCAGGAAAATTGGCAAATTGCTGACTGTCACCATAAAAGCGGGGCCGGTTTGGAGGCCGGCCGCAGGCGTGGCCGCCTGCCCCACGGTGGAGGGCGGGGCGGGCGGATATAATGGGAGTTTCGCGTCCGCGCATGCTTCTTTCCAGCTCAGTCTATTTCGTCTTCCTGACAGGAGTGTTCCTGCTGTACTGGCCGCTGCAACGGTGGCGGGCGGTATCGCTGGGGCTGCTGCTGTTCGCGAACCTGTATTTCTACGCGAAGTGGGACCTGTTCTACCTGGCCCTGATTCCCGCGGCCGCGCTGATCGATTACTCGATCGGGCTGCGATTGGCGAGCGTCAAGGCGCAGGGGTGGCGGCGGGCGCTGGTGTCGGCGAGCGTCGTCATGAACCTGGGGATCCTGGCGACGTTTAAGTACATGCCGTTTTTCCTTTCGAGCTGGGCGGGGATCACGCAGACGAAGGCGGCGGCGTGGCACTGGACGTTTCCGCTGGGGATCTCGTTCTACTGCTTCCAGTCGCTGACATACACGATCGACCTGTACCGCAAAGACGGCAAGCCGGTGAAGAGCCTGCTGGCGCACATGACGGCGGTCACCTTTTTCCCGACGACGCTGAGCGGGCCGATTACGAGAGTGATGGCGCTGGCGCCGCAGATGGAGAAGACGGGGCGGACGCTGGCGGACGGCGATAGCGGGCGGGCGCTGTGGCGGATCGGGCTGGGGCTGCTGAAGAAGTTCCTGATTGCGGACTACCTGGCGGAGAACCTGGTGAACCGGGTGTTCGACACGCCGGGGCTGTACACGGGGCTGGAGACGCTGATCGGGGTGTACGCGTACGCGCTGCAGCTCTACTACGACTTTTCCGGCTACACGGACATTGCGATCGGCAGCGCGCTGCTGCTGGGGCTGAAGCTGCCGGAGAACTTCAACCGGCCGTACCAGGCGCTGAACATCAGCGAGTTCTGGCGGCGCTGGCACATCTCGCTGTCGAACTGGCTGCGGGACTACCTGTACTTTTCGCTGCCGGGGCTGCGGTCCAAGTGGAAGATCTTCACGTACATGAACCTGTTCGTGACGATGGTGCTGGGCGGGCTGTGGCACGGGGCGAGCTGGACGTTCGTGGCGTGGGGGGCGCTGCACGGCGGGGCGCTGGCGGTGCATCACGGGTGGCGGGCGGCGCGGGGCAACCCGGCGCCTTCGCAGAACTTCTGGGTGCGGCTGGGCGCGCGGGCTCTGACGGCGCACTTCGTGATTTTCGCGTGGGTGTTTTTCCGGGCGTCCTCGATGGAGAACGCATTGGAAGTGCTGGGGCGGATCGCATCGCTGACGGCGAGCCTGGCGAACATTTCGCTGGCGATCGCGGTGGTGCTGGGAGTGGCTATTGTCGCGCATTACCTGCCGAAGAAGGCGGCGGAGTGGTGCGCGGGGCTGTATGTAAACGCTCCGTTTTACGCGCAGGCGGCGGTGTTGACGCTGCTGGTGCTGGCGATTGAGTACGTGGCGGTGACGGGAGCGGCTCCGTTCCTGTACACGAAGTTCTGAGAGAAGCATGAAGTCGCCCTGGCCCATCAAACCGGTTCTCGCGCTCGCCACCTTCGGGGTGATGATCACGCTGCCGCAGTACATTCCGCAGTGGTACAACTGGCGGATCTACGAGTGGGCGGCGGCGCCGGCGGTGCTGGACTTCCAGCCGCGGACGCAGGCGGAGCGGCCGCTGGAAGAAGAGATGGAGCGGCTGAAGCCGGACACGGCGTCGTTGAAGCGGGACGAGTCGAAGATCGCGGACACGGCCGGAGCGATGGAGGCGTTTTACGCGTCGCTGCTGAGGACGGAGCGGCAGCAGGGCGGGGCGGTGACGCGGGTGCTGCACTACGGGGATTCGCCGGTGACGGCGGACCTGATCACGGCGGACGTGAGGAACTTCCTGCAGCAGCGGTTCGGGGACGCGGGGCACGGCACGTACCTGATTGCGAAGCCGTGGGCGTGGTACGGGCACCGGGGGCTGGACGTGTCGGCGGAAGGCTGGACGATGAACCCGGCGACGCTGAAGGGGGAGAAAGACGGGCGGTACGGGCTGGGCGGGGTGAGCTTCACGGGCAGCGTTGGAGCGTGGAGCCGGATCCGGCTAAAAAGAGACGGGCACACGACTCTTAAAGTGGAATACTTCGGGCAGCCGGAAGGCGGCGAGGTGACGATCGATTCGGGGGAGATTCACATCGGGACGCTGGACACGGCGCTGCCGGAGGCGGCGGCGGTGGAGCAGAGCTTCGACATTCCGGCGGAGGCGACGGAGTTCACGATCCGAGTGACGCGGGGGCGGGCGCGGCTGTTCGGGGTAGAGTTCCGGAAGGCGGGGACGGGCGTGGTTTACGACAGCATCGGGCTGAACGGGACGTGGGCGGGGGTGCTGGCGTCGCACATGAACGGCGGGCATTGGATGGAAGAGCTGCGGCTGGCGAAGCCGAACCTGGTGGTGATCAACTACGGGACGAACGAGAGCGGGTACAGGAACTACATCGAGACGGGCTACCCGAAGGACATGAAGGAGATTCTGCGGCGGGTGAAGACGGCGGTGCCGGAGTCGTCGGTGCTGGTGATGAGCCCGATGGACCGCGGGGCGCGAGAGGGCGGCGGGACGATTGGGACGATGCCGTTGCTGCCGCAACTGGTGGCGGTGCAATCGAAGCTGGCGGCGGAGAACGGGTGCGCGTTCTTCAACACCTTTCAGGCGATGGGAGGCCCGGGGACGATGGGGCGGTGGTACATGGCGGAGCCGCGGCTGGTGAGCGCGGACTTCATCCACCCGCTGCCGTCGGGGGCGCGGATTGTGGGCACGCTGCTGTACAACGCGCTGATGGACGGCTACAACGCCTACAAGCAGCGGCTGCTGCGGCAGACGATGGCGGCGGCGAAGCAGGAGACGAAGGGGCAGCGGCCATGAGGGGACTGGCGCTGGCCGTGGCTGCGGTAGCAGCGGCGGCGCTGGCGGGGGCGGTGGCTCCGGCGAAGAAGCCGCCGGCGTAGAAGTCAGCGCAGACCGCGGCAAAGAAGACGAGCACGGCGAGGAGGAAGACGCCGACGCGGCGGCGGAGCGTGCCGCGGGCGCCGGCGGTGAGCCCGGCGAAGAGGGCGGAAGCGGCGAGCGCGGTGCAGGAGCAGATGAGCGACGCCGTGGAACTGGGAATCCAGAACGCGGCGGCGATGGTGCCGTTTTACGAGATGCTGCACCGGCTGGAGAGCCGGCAGGAAGAGGGCGAGCCCGTGCGGGTGCTGCAGTTTGGGGATTCGCACACGGCATCGGACGACTGGGCGGGGGAGCTGCGGGCGCGGTTCCAGGAGCGGTTCGGCGACGGCGGTCCGGGGTTCACGCCGGCGGGGCGGCCGTTTGCGGGGTTCAGGAGGTACGACTCGAAGGGCACGATGTCGCGCGGGTGGAAAGCGGTGGGGCTGTTGTCGAAGGAAGGCGACGGGCTGTACGGGATCGGCGGCGTGGGGCTGGAGGCGCGGAAGGCGGGCGAGACTCTGACGCTGGAGGCGGAGGGGGAGGTGCTGGAGTTTTTCTATCTGAAGCAGCCGGGCGGGGGTCCGTTGCAGTTGGAAGACGGGGAGACGGCGCTGGAGACGATCGAGACGGACGGGGAGACGGGCGCGGGGTATTACCGGAAGGAACTGGCGGCAGGGGCGCACCGGCTGACGGCGCGGACGCTGGACGGGAGCCCGGTGCGGGTATTCGGGTGGGTGCTGGAGAAGCGAAAGGGGATGACGTGGGAGACGCTGGGGGTGAACGGGGCGCAGGCGGACGTGCTGTTGCAGCAGCAGGCGGAATTGCTGAAGGGCCATATTGCGCGGCGGGCGCCGTCGCTAGTGGTGCTGGCCTACGGGACGAACGAAGCGCGGCAGACGGACTGGACGGCGGAGAGCTACCGCGAGACGTTGGGGCGGGTGGTGGGGTTGATCCGGGAGGCGGCGCCGGCGGCGAGCATTCTGATTGTGGGAGCGCCGGACCAGATGGTGCGGACGAGGCGACGGCTGGGGCAGAGCCAGGGGCTGGAGCGGATTCTGGCGGCGCAGCGGGAAGCGGCGTTGCAGTATGGCTGCGGGTTCTGGAATTTGAGGACGGCTATGGGCGGACGCGGATCCATGAAACAATGGGTACAGGCCCGGATGGCCCAAGGCGACTACGTGCACTTCACGGGGCCGGGCTACCGCCTGCTAGGCGACGCGCTGTACGAGCTGCTGACGGGCCAGTACGGCGTATTCCAGAGCGTGCGCCGGCAACTGATAGGATCAAACGAGAATGGACCGTCGATCAAAACTCATTGAGATCATCCAGCGTGTCACGAAGAAAGACAGGGCGCCGGCGGCGGACGAGTCGCTTTTCGATTCGGGGCTGCTGGACTCTTTCGCGCTGCCGGACCTGGTGAGCGCGCTGGAGCAGGAGTTTTCGCTGCAGATCCCGGACTCGGATTTGAACCCGCGAAAGTTCGACTCGATCGAGCGGATCGAAGAATATCTCGACTCGAGGTCATAGGCAAGTAATGGCATTTATCAAAGAATTCGGGAGCTGGTTGCCGTCGCGCGTGGTATCGAGCGCGGAGGCGGGCTCGTGGGTAGGGTCGGACGCGACCTGGGTGATGAACGTGTCGGGGATCGAGGAGCGGCGCTTCGCCTCGGCCGAGGAGAAGGTGTCGGACATGGCGGCGCGCGCGGGCGCGGACTGCCTGGAGCGGGCGGGGATGAAGCCGTCCGAGCTGGGGATGGTGATGGTGGCGAGCGGGTCGGCGGAGCGGACGTTCCCGGGGCCGGCGTGCGAGACGGCGAAGAAGCTGGGCGCGGAAGGGGTACCGGCGATGGACCTGCCGATGGCGAGCGCGGGCTCGCTGTTCGGGCTGTCGCTGGCGTCGCGTCTGGCGGCGCAGTTGGGGCCGATCCTGGTGATCGGGGCGGAGAAGATGTCGCGGATCGTGGCGCGGGAGCCGCAGGAGCGCGGGGTGGCGGTGCTGTTCGGCGACGGGGCGGGGGCGTGCCTGATTACGCCGGACGAAGGCAAGGCCGAGATAGTGGACTCGGTGCTGGGCACGGACGGGACGTACTGCGAAGACCTGACGCTGGAAAACGGCGCGCCGCTGAAGATGAACGGGCGGAGCGTGATATTGCAGGCGTCGCGCAAGATTCCGGCGGCGATCCGGGCGGTGCTGGAGAAGTACGGGATCAACCCGCCGGACGTGCTGGCGTTCCTGATGCACCAGGCGAACCAGAACCTGCTGGACAAAGTGGCGAACACGCTGGGCGTGCCGAGCGAGCGGTTCTTTTCGAACATCCGGAAGTACGGCAACACGTCGTCGGCGTCGCTGCTGATTGCGGCGTGCGAGTGGAGCCGGGAGCTGGGCTTCGAGCCGGGAGAGCCGGTGGTGTTCGCGGCGTTCGGAGCGGGCTTCAACTGGGGCGCGATTCTGGCGCGCGGGGTCTGACGCCGGGGCACGGCGGCGCGCATCAATAAAAATATGGCTTCGAAAAAACTTCGCCGGGCGCTGGCCGGAATGTTGGTGGTGTTCGGCGGGATGCAACTGGTGCGGCCCGCGCGGACGAATCCGCCGGTGAACGCGGCCAACACGCTGGAGGCGCAGTACGAGGTACCGGGCGAAGTAAAGCAGGTGCTGGAGCGAGCTTGCTCGGACTGCCATTCGAACCGGACGAAGTGGCCGTGGTACAGCCACGTGGCGCCGGTGAGCTGGCTGCTGGCGGACCACGTGAAAGACGCGCGGCGGAAGATGAACCTGGACGATTTCCAGGAAGACGTATCGGTGAAGGACATCTGCAAGGAGTTGCGGATCGGGACGATGCCGCTGAAGGGATACGTGCTGCTGCACCCGGAGGCGAAGTTGAGCGGGGCGGAGATTCAGGCGGTGTGCGCGTGGACGATGAAGGCGCAGGCGAAGTGAAGGCGTGACTCCAGCACCGGACGGAGGGTGCGGGTTATCCTGGCAGTGAAGGAGATATTGACCATGGGATGCGGCGGTTCGATGCCCCCTCGGATGGAAGACGAGACCGGCAAGCGCAAAGTGATGTGCGTGAAGTTCGGGAAGGAGATGGTGGGCCTGGACGAGCCGCCGTTTGACAACCACCCGCTGGGACAGAGGATCTACGAGAACGTCTCGAAGGAAGCCTGGCGGATGTGGGTGGAGCACATGAAAATGCTCATGAACGAGTACCGGCTGAACCTGGGCAACCGGGAGGCGCAGGAGTTCCTGCTGAAGCAGATGGAGCAGTATTTCTTCGGCGAGGGCGCGCAACTGCCGCCGGACTACGTGGCGCCGAAGGCCAAGGGCTGAGGGGTTAGCGCGCGGGCAGGACGGGGAGAGTGGTGGCGAAGCGGAAGGATAGCTTGGCGTGCGCGCGGCGCAGGGCTGACTCCACGCGGGCGGGCGTTGTGGAACGCGCAAAGATGAAGCCGAGATAGCTGCCACCTTCGGGCAACTGGCGGAAGATTTGTCCGGGGCGGGCGGTGATCTCGATGTCCTCCACCTGGCTGGTGCGGCGGGCCAGTTCGACGCCGTCGCAGCCCTGAAAGATGCCGCCGCGGGGGATGGGGATCATCATGACGCCGGAGGCGGGGCCGTCGAGTTCGAGGCGTTCGAGCGGCTGGCCGAGGGCGTGGCGGAGGATGACCTCTTCGAGGGGAGTGCCGCCGTTAAAGCGCAGGGTGCGGGCACAGAGTCCGCCGATGGGGCGGGCGGCGGCTTCGAGGACCCAGACGCCGCGCGGGTTGACGCGGGCTTCGGCGTGGATGGGGCCGTGGGAGAGTCCGAGGGCGGTGACGGCGCGCTGCATGGCGCCGTGGAGGGACTCGAGAACGTCCTGGGGATGGCGCGAGGGGGTAGTGTAGACGGACTCTTCGAAGAAAGGGCCTTCGAGCGGGTCGGGCTTGTCAAAGACAGCTAGAGTCTGGAGGACGCCGGCGGCGACGAGGCCTTCGAGGGCGAATTCGCGGCCGTCGATGTAGTCTTCGACCTGGATGAAGCCGAGGGAGGGATCGCGGTGGCGGAGGAGTTCGGGCGAATCGAGCAGGTGTTTGATGCGGAGGAAGGCGGCGCGGAACTGGCGGGGGTTGTCGGCGCGGATGACGCCGCGGCTGCCGGAGAGGCCGAGGGGTTTCAGCACGCAGGGAAATGAGGCGCGGGCGCAGACCTCTTCGGGGGGCGTGTTGAGGGCGACGCTGAAGAAGCGGGGGACGGGGAGGCCGGCGCGGGACAGCTTGCGGCGGGAGAGGTCCTTGTTGCCGGCGGCCTCGACGGCCTTGGGGGGATGGAAGGGGAGAGAGAGGCGGCGGGCGATGTAGGAGGCGGCGAGGGCGGGCTTATCGCCGACGGCGACGACGCCGGAGACGCCGCGGACGGAGCGCTCGACGCGGCGGGCGGACTCTTCGGGGCGGTAGAACTTGAGGGCGAAGGCGTGGTCGCGCCAGGGGTCGTCCAAGCTGCCGCAGCGGTCGGTGGCCAGGACGGGTTCGAGGCCGAGGCGGACGGCGGCTTCGGAGAAGATGCGGGTCTGGTAGCCGAGCTTGGAGGCGACGATGAGGACCTTCACTTCCTTCATGGTAGCGGGTATGCTGCGGGCATGAAGTACGTCTGACTTATCGTGGCGATGGCGCTGCCGATGGCGGCGCAACAGCAGCGGCCGTTGATGCCGCTGGTGAAGGATTATTTGGGCTTGACGACGGTGCAGGCGATAGCGATTGCGGCCAACAACGATGAGTACAACAGGGCGCTGATGGAGAGGCAGCAGCGGATCCGGCAGGTGATGCAGGAACTGGCGGAGGAGACGGTGAAGGACTGGCTGGAGCCGGCGGAGCTGGCGGTGCGGTATGGAGAGATCGAGATGATCTGCCGGGACCTTTCGGCGCTGGCGGCCACGCTGCGGGCGCAGAACCTGGGGGTGCTGGACGAGGGGCAGAATAAGAAGCTGGCGGCGTTGGAAGAGGCGTTCAAGGTGGCGGCAGTGATTCAGGAGGCGCAGGCGTCGAATTTGATGGCGGCGCCGCTGGGACCGCCGGCGAACGTGATGGGGTTGAATTCAGGGCCGGTGAGCTTGCCGCTGGTGACGGGTGGGGCGGCGGTGGTGGGGGCGTGCGCGACGCCGTACCAGTTCGGGGTATTGAGGAAAGGGGATTTTCAGCCGGGCAAGTAAAAAGAGGGGGCGGGCACGGCGTGCCAGCCCCCTCAGGAGAGATCAGAAGAGCCTAGCGCCGCTTGCGTGCCAGGGCAGCCGCCGCCAAACCGAGGCCCATCATAGCCCAGGTGGAGGGTTCCGGAACGGCCGCGCCGCCGGTGGAGAACTCACCGCCGAGCGTGTTGTATTGAATCAGGTTTTCAAAGGCTGATGTCCCGAGGAGGGCGCCGGCCCGGGAGAACTGGTAAAAGGTGCCCTGCGTATTCTGCGACCCCATCCAGAGGGTTCCGTCGGCCGGATCGAGGGCGAGTGAGGAGATGGAGGAGAAGCCGGTGTTGAACGAAGAGAGGAGGGCGCCGGCCATGGTGACGTTCATCACGGTGTCCGAGCCGAAGCCGGAGACCCACAGAGAGCTATTGCCCGGATCGTAGGTGATGCCCAGGTAACTGGAGGGCGTCTGGAACAGCAGCACGGGGTTGGACCAGTCGAGGCCCATGCGGTAGACGCCGCCGGCCGAGTAGTCCACCGAGTAGTTATAGGCGCCATCGGTGGTGCCGTCGTAGAACGCATAGGAGGGATTGGGATAGGTGTAGCTGGTTCCGGTGAAGGAGAACCCGAGGTCGTACTGGGCGCCAGTACCGGCGCCAGTGTTGCCGTTGCTCAGGGACCGGACGGTGGAATCGACGGCGATGGCGTATTCGCCGCCGTTGCCGGGGTACTGCTGCGCGTAGACGGTGGCCACCCCGCCTTGGATGATGTTGGCGCCGTTGTCACCGGCGGTGAGGTAATAGGTGCTGATGGGCGCTGCGGAGAGGGCTATCGAGGAAAGACTCAGGGCGAAGAATAGTTGTCTCAATCGAATGACCTCCAGGTGGTAGACACACGAGAGGGGTGCCACAGAGGCTTCCTCCCGAGAAAGTGTTCTCGTTGTAGACGGATACTGCCTGCGAAACAAGCCGAAGATCGCCTTTCTGAGTGATAAACCCAAGCCCGGGCCTGCCACGGAACTGGGGCGGGCGAGGGTGCAGGTTCTGGCGGAGTTCGGGCTGGACGTCCAGGAACTGGTGGTGGAGCAAGGGGGAGGTGGTGCCGGGCGTGGGCCGGGTGCAGTTGGAGGGGAAGGAGTTGGCGGGCTGGGGATCGGACTGGCAAACGGGAGCTGTTCTCGATGCAATGGGCGTGAGACGCGATGCTGGCTTCCGTGCCGATGGGATTTCCGTGGATTGCACTTGCCTTGCAGAGGGCGGCGGGGGCCGGCGCCAGGCTCGTTCATCGAAGGCCGCAGTGTCGACGTGACCGGCAGCGGGGTCCCGGCGTTTGTCCGGATTGTGGACCCGGAGACGGGGGATGTGCGAGCGCGAGTGCGGGCGAAGAGTCCGGCGCTATTCGGGCGGGGCCATTGGCAGGGGGCACGTACAATTCCCCTGGATTGCGCTTGCCTTGCAGATAGCGGCGGCACCCACGCCGGGCTCGTTCATCGAAGGCCGTATAGGGGACCCGGTTTTCTTGGACACAGGGTTGGTTAACTAACAGGGATCCAAGGAGACTAAACGTAATGCCAGAGAATGCGAAAGACACTATCGGTTCCGGAGAGGCGGGGGGAGCCCGGAGGACGAGCCCCGCCCCTCCGGAACCGGAGGCCGCGGCCGGTCCCCTCGGGCCGAATCAGCGCTGGACCGTGACGCGGAAGCGCGAGGTGGCCCTCAGTCTGTTACGAGGTGAGCCCATGGACGCGCTCGCGCGCGAACTTGGGGTCGAGATCTACCGACTGGAGGAATGGAAGAGCAAAGCGCTCGCCGGCATTGATGCCGGTCTCCGGGAACGCGATGGTGATCCGCTGGAGAAAGAACTACAGTCGGCCCGCGGCAAGATCGGCGAGTTGATGATGGACAATGAGTTGCTTCGCGAGAAGATGCGGAGGCCGGGCCCTTTGGCCAAGGGGAGATTGAGGACTTGAGCGCGACAATCTCCCCCCGATCGGCCAAGGGCTATGGAGTCGAGCGCGTCTGTGCCATCTGGGAGCAGCCGCGATCAAGCTTGTATGCCTGGCGGCGCAACAACGACAATGGCAGCGCTGAGCCGGCCACACCGGCTCAGAAGCGGGGCCCCAAGACGGACCTGAACAATACCGAACTGCTGGGCAAGATCCAGGCAGATCTGGCCCGTTCGCCTTTTCAGGGCGAAGGCCACCGCAAGGTCTGGGCGCGGCTGCGAGTCATCGATGAGGTTTGCGTTTCACGCAAGCGGGTGCTTCGGGTCATGAGGGAAAACCAACTCTTGAGCCCCTATCGATGTCGCAGGGCGACGGGCGAAGCCTACACTGGCACCATCATCACCCAGGCGCCCAATGCGATGTGTGGCACCGATGGAACCAGGGTCCTCACAGTCGAGGACGGTTACGTCTGGCTGTTCTCGGTCGTCGAGCACTGGAGCGCCGAATGCGTCGGTTGGCACGTGGTCAAGCGCGGCACCCGCTATGCGGCGCTGGAGCCGATCGCGATGGGACTTCATGATATCTATGGCGGCGTCCGGTCTGGCGTGGCCCGTGGGCTTTCGCTCCGCATGGACCATGGCACCCAGTATCTGTCGGACCACTTCTTGAAGCAGGCCCGTTTCTGGGGCATCGAACCTAGTTTCGCTTTCGTCTCCGAACCGGAAACCAACGGGGTCGCGGAGCGACCCTCTTTGCTCTCCAAAAGCTGCCTCGCAAGATCAGAAGCTTCTTCGAGCACCCCGACACGCGCTATGCTCTCGGCGAGGCGCAATAGCACATACTTCCGGGAACCTTAGTGGCTATCGAAAGAGAGCCTATCTGTGGGAGGGGGCCCTTGACAGTTGACCTTTTAGGAGTACTATAGACTGAAAAGAAGGAGATAATAACTCACAGTATAATCCGTAAGTGAAATCAGTTTATCACCCGTGTAACGATGGCCTCGTCAGCTCTGGACAGCCACCGGAAGTCAAATCTCCGATTACGGTGCGGGAAGAATATGTTTGACTCCGCATCCGAGGCTTAGCGGTCTTAGGTTGAAAAAGTACGTGCACTTCTCGTCGCTGAGGCGGTTAACTAAGTGGAACGGAGGTTGAGAAAGTGTGTGACAATGGAAGACGTCGGGTTTTCGTTCGGTGCATGTTCCTTGCCGGGTTCTTCATGGGCAATGCAAATGGCCAGAGCTCCCAGGCGATGACTACTGAATCACCCTTACCTTGGCTTCTCATCACGCAAAGCACGGACCCTATGTTTGCCCTAAGACTGGAGGAGGCCGTAGGGAGCACCGTCGCAGCTACGCTCGGTTCCGTGCTGCCCTACTCCGTCATAATTACTAACACCGGCGCAGTGCCGCTGGTCGGAATCACAGTCCGCTTCGCACTAAACATCGACGGCCGGACTGTAACCAGGGATTTTTTCTATCACTCTTTCAACCAGCCGCTGCACCCTGTCGTACCGGCGGGAAAAAGTCGCCTTATCACACCCCTAAAGACGGCGAACGCCCTTGCCGGGGGTGCCATCAGGGTCCAGGGGTCCGGTGGGGTGGCAGTGTTATCCTCGCCGGGCGAGGTTTCGGCTTTGCATGACCTTGCCTCGGCTAAAGAGCTGCGCGTGTCAATCGACTTGGCGGTGGGCGCCGATGGACGATATGCGGGTGGGGACGCAGCGAGGACGCTGGACAGGCTTAGAAAGCAGGCGGACGCCTATCGAGCAATGCGTGACGAATGTCTGATGAGACTGAGGCGAGGCGATACGGATCAATCGCTATCGGATTGGCTGGAGGCTTTCGCAAAACGAGTGCTCGTCCACGACCAACAGACGCACTCTGTCGATCGTTACATCGCGGCGCAGAAGGACTTCGCCTCGTCCTGGCTGGCCGCTATCAGGGCCGGCCGGCGCTTGGACCTAGAGGCGCGCCTGACCTCCGTCACCACGGAGGCCGCTTTCCCTTTGATAATGACGCTTAAAGGAGGCCTGCAATGATCAGGTTCCGCTCTATCCTGTTGTCGATTGCGTTCCTGTGCGCAGTTGCTGCTCGGCCAGTCGGGGCGCAGCAGTACGTGTTCTACGATGAGCTAACAAGTATCAGCGGTGTTCCCTGCAGTTACGACTACACCGGTCAAGCGGGTTCATGTGGTTGCTGGGCGGCCGGAATATGCAACCCGAACGGGGCCAACCGCGCGATCGACGTTCAGTGGTACCAATGGTGGAGTTGCAGCGAGTTCAATTATGTCTCGGTTAGGGGCGCGTCCTACGCAATCCATATGTCTGGCTTCAACGGAGAGCAGTGGGTGGTTTATCCGATGGCGCTTTATGCTTTCGGCGAAGCAGATGTCTATGCTGGGTTTTTGGTGAGTTACTTGCGTGGGTGGGACGAAGAGGAGTGCCTTGGATTCACGAGCTTCGGTGACTCATACTCTTATCCGTGTTAGATAAGGTCATTTTCGCCAAGGATAGGGCTGGCCGCGAAATGGATGAAAGAGACTATGAGGCTCCTCACGTAAGCCAGGTCAATTGAGTACTCCTCGATGTTTGTCGCACCATCTCGTGTGGGGCGAGTTGCAAGTATGCCCCCCGAGGAGCATCGGCAGTAAATGTGATTCGCCGGGCTGTTCACCGTTCTACGGGCAAGCACTTGGCCATTTGTGCCCGTGGCAGTGAGTTCCGATCTGCCGGCTTTAGTGAACAGGAAATAAGCTCTGGGCGGGAATGTGAAGGCAGCGGGATTTGACGCAGCTTTGGCGTGGGCACGCTTCTGGGCTACACTCGGCAGTTTGAGAGACAGCGAGTGGACGAGAATCTTGGGGTGGCCCGGCTATCGGGTGTGGCGGTGATTCCGCCAGCCCGGCCTGGCCCCATTTGATGGCCACAATTGGCCCCACCCAGGCACCTACTACGCTTCCCATAAGTAGGTGCAATTCCTGACGCTCGCCGACTTGCGCCTTCATCTATGAACCTAAAAACGGCAGTTAGCTGACAGCATCAGCCAGCCGGCGAGTGCTTCCCAGAACTCTTCCCCGCAGGAAATATCGAAAGGCGGCGCTGAGAATCAGGCCCCATCGCTCGGCTTCAGTCAACTGCTCCGCAATCGTTTTGACCCGCTTAAGAAAGC
>DAHVTI010000163.1 GCA_027324255.1 Bryobacterales bacterium
ATGGTCCCGCTCGACCGCCGGCTGCGGGACCTCCTGCCCGCCGTCCAACCCGCGCGGCTCACGCTCCGCCAGCGCGGCGAGCACCTGGCGATTCTCGCGCGCTGGTTCTACAGCTCCTGGCGCGACGCCGAATGGATTCCCTTTGCCGCGCCGGACCAGCCGCCCTACCGCCGCCTGGTCCGCGCCATCTCCAAGACCGCCGCCGGCAGCCAGACGTCGCTGTTCGAGTCCTGACTGCTACCCTCAAAGTATGGGGCTCTCCTGCAGTCTGATCGCGCAGACATTCGCCATCGGCACCGCCGAGCTGGAACGCTGGCTCAGCGCGGCTCTTTCACGCGGCGGCGACTACGCCGACCTCTACTTCGAATACCTGGAAACCACTTCGCTCAGCCTGGACGAATCCATCGTCAAGAGCGCCACGCAGGGCGTCACGGTGGGCGTGGGCGTGCGGGTGATCTCCGGCGAGCGCACCGGCTACGCCTACTCCGACGACCTGGACTCAGAGCGCATCCTGAAGGCCGCGCGCACCGCCGCCTGCATCGCCGCCGGCCCGGCCACCATCGTCGAAACGGGGCTCGCGGACGTCTCCGCTCCCAGCCTCTACCCGGTCCCGGTCCCGGCGGCTGAAAGCACGCTGGCCGAGCGGGTGGCGCTGATCGTGGAGGCCGACGAGACCGCGCGCGCCGAGGATTCGCGCGTCTTCCAGGTGCAGGCCAGTTTCGCCGACTCCGTCAAGCACGTCCTCATCGCCACCAGCGACGGCCGGCTGGCATGGGACCGCCAGCCCATGGCGCGGCTGAACGTCATGGCCCTGGTCCGGGACGCCTCGGGCCGCGTGGAGCACGGCTACCAGGGCGGCGGCGGCCGCGTCGGCCTGGGCCATTTCCTGGAAGGCGGCCTAGCCCGCAAGTATGCCAAAGAGGCTGTCCGCCAGGCCCTGGTCCAACTCGGCGCGGCCGAGGCGCCGGCCGGCGAAATGACCGTCGTCCTGGGTCCCGGCTGGCCCGGCATCCTGCTGCACGAGGCCGTGGGCCACGGCCTGGAGGCGGACTTCAACCGCAAGCAGGTGTCGGCGTTCTCCGGCCGGGTGGGCCAGCTTGTGGCCAGCCCGCTGTGCACCGTGGTGGACAACGGCGCCATGGCCGGCCGCCGCGGGTCGTTGAACGTGGACGACGAAGGCACCCCGTCCCGCGAGAACGTGCTCATCGAAAACGGCGTCCTGCGCGGCTACCTGCAGGACCGCCTGTCCAGCCAGTTGCTGGGCGCCGCGCCCACCGGCAACGGACGCCGCGAAAACTACCAGCACATCCCGCTGCCGCGCATGACCAACACCTACATGCTGCCGGGCGAAAGCGACCCCGAGGAGATCATCCGTTCCGTGAAGAAGGGCCTGTATTGCGCCACCTTCGGCGGCGGCCAGGTGGACATCACCAGCGGCAACTTCGTCTTCTCCGCCACGGAGAGCTACCTCATCGAGGACGGCCGCCTCGGCCGGCCGGTGCGCGGCGCCACTCTGATCGGCAATGGCCCCGAGGCCTTGAAGCACGTCAGCATGGTGGGCAGCGACCTGAAGCTGGACGAAGGCGTCGGCATCTGCGGCAAGGAGGGCCAGAGCGTGCCCGTCGGGGTGGGCATCCCCACCGTCAGGATCGACCGCATCACCGTCGGAGGCAACGCATGAACCCCCGCAACTCCTACGAGGAGATCGCCGCGAGCCTCATCCGGCTGGCCGAAGAGCGCGGCGCCGGCGCCGCCGAGGCCACCGTCTCGGCCGGCGACGAGTTCGAGGCCCAGATCCGCCTCGGCAACATCGAGACGCTCAAGGAGGCCGGTTCGCGGGCCGCCGGCATCCGCCTTCTGTTCGACCGGCGCGTGGGCTCGGCCTACACCTCCGACCTCACCCCGGAAGGCCTGCGCCGCATGGTGGACTCCGCCGCCGCCCTGGCCGCCATCTCCACCGAAGACCCCCACGCCGGCCTGCCCGGCGCCGGGGACCTGGGCGCCCTCGAAGGCGACCTCCAGCTCTTCCACGAATCCGTGGACGCCCTCGATCCCGCCGTCAAGATCGACCTGGCCCGCCAGGCCGAGCGCGCCGCCCTGGACTTCGATCCCCGTATCGACAACAGCGAAGGCGGCAGCTTCGGGTCTTCGTCCGGCTGGCGCGCCTTCGCCAACTCGCTCGGCTTCCTGGGCAGCTACCGCAGTTCTTCCTGCTCGCTCAGCGTCGTCCCCGTGGCGTCCGCCGAGGGCCGGCGCGAGCGCGACTACTGGTTCACCAGCGCGCGGAGCCCGGAGGGCCTGGAGAGCCCGGAGTTCGTCGGCCAGACCGCCGCCCGGCGCGTGCTGCGCCGCCTGGGCGCCCGCAAGGCCGCCACGCAGAAGGCGCCCGTCGTCTTCGAGCCGCGCGTGGCCCGGTCGCTGGTGGGCCACATCTTCTCCGCCGTCTCCGGCGACGCCGTGTATCGCAAGGCGTCCTACCTGGCCGGCCTGCTGGGGCAGCCCGTGGCCGGGGCGAACGTCACCATCGTCGACGACGGCACGCTGCCCGGCCTGTTCGGCACCTCGCCCTTCGACGACGAAGGCGTCCCTTCCCGCCGCACGGCGGTGATCGAAGGCGGCGTGCTGGCGAACTACCTGCTGAATTCCTATACGGCCCGCAAGCTGGGCCTCAAGACCACCGGCAACGCCTCCCGCGGCGTCACCGGCAACGCCTCGGTCGGCCACGGCAACCTGTTCCTGCAGCCTGGCGACGCCTCCCCGGAGCAGATGATTTCTTCCGTCCGCAACGGCCTTTTCGTGACCGAATTGCTCGGCTCCGGTGTCAATATAGTGAACGGCGATTATTCGCGGGGCGCCGCCGGCGTCTGGATCGAGAACGGCGAACTCACCTGGCCCGTTCACGAGATCACAATCTCCGGCAACCTCCGCCGGATGTTTGAGCAGATCGAGGCGGTCGGCAGCGACCTGGAGTTTCGCGGCTCCGTCGCCTGCCCGACCCTCCTGATCGGGGAGATGACCGTCAGTGGCCAATAGCACCAAATCCAAGCAACCTGCACCCCCTGGTTCTTATTCCTTCCTCGCCATCCTGGCCGCCGTGTTGTGCCTCGGCGGCGGCATCTGGTTTTTCCTGCTGCGCAGTCCGGCGCAGCCGCCCGCTCCTGCCGCGCTGACACCTGAAGCCAAGGCCTATGTCAGGAACCTCGGCCTTTCCGAAGTGAACATGGAGGCCAAGGAGAGCTACATGAAGCACACGCTGGTGGAGGTCACCGGCAAGCTCACCAACAAGGGCGGCCGCGGCCTGCGCCTGGTCGAGATCAACTGCGTCTTCTACGACCCCTACGGCCAGCTTCTGCTCCGCGAGCGCGTGCCCATCGTCAAGCGCAGCGACGGTCCGCCGCTGAAGCCGGGCGAAACCCGAACCTTCCGGCTGCCCTTCGACAGCATCCCTTCCGGCTGGAACCAGGCGCTGCCGCAACTGGTGATTGCCCGCATCGACTTCGAGGACTGATCCGCCGCGCATGGCCCGCATCCTGATCGTCGAGGACGACCGTGACCAGCTTCTGCTCCGCCGCCTGATCCTGGAACGGGCCGGGCATGCCGTCGCGGCCGTAGCCTCGCCCGCCGAGGCACTGGAGGCCGTACGCTCCGCGCCCGCCGGCCAGGCGTTCCAGGGGGTGGTCATGGACCTCCGCCTGCCCGCCGCCGGCGACGGGCGCGCCCTCATCCGCGAACTGAAGGCGCTGCTGCCGGACCTCCCGATCATTGTCCTCTCGGGCCGCCTGCAGGAGTTTTCGGCCACGCCGGAATCCGGGCAGGTGCTGGCCGCGCTTGCCAAACCCGTCCGCACGGAGAACCTCTTGAAGACACTCGCCCGCCTCGCCGCGCCGCTCTGCCTCGCCCTGCTCTCCCTGATCCCCGCCCCGGCCCAGTCGCGGGACTTCACCTTTCAGGCGCCCTCGCGGGGCGAAGTGGTCGCCGAGCTGCGTTTGGCCTCGCCCGGCTCGGACTGGGCCGCCGGAGGCCGCGAAGCCGCCATGGCCACGCTCACTCTCGACGGCTCCGCCCGCCAGCAGGTGCTGGTCTTCGGCGGGCCGGCCGAGCGCGTCTACAACGTTTTCCTCGGCGAACTGGCTCCGGGCGCCCATACGCTGCGAGTGGAGCGCGACGCCGCACTCTCCGCCCGCGGGTCCGGGCTCGCCATCGCCGACGCAACGTTCCAGCCGCTGGCGTCCGGCGACCCCCGCGCGGTGGCCGTCGCCCATGCGCCGGTGTTGCTGGCCCGCGCCGACACCATCGGCGGCTTCACCGACGTCCCCCTGCTCGCCTACTACACGCGCGGCCGCGACGCCGGCGGCCCGTGGCTCGAATACACGGTCATCTTCTCGAACGAAGACGGCGGGACCTCCACCCGCGACCTGATGGCCCGCTGGGGCCGCACCACCGACATCGAGTACATTTACCGCGTCTGGCTCGACGCCCGCGGCGAGCCCGCGAAGACTCTCATCCAGACCCGCGACCACCGCGACGTGCCCTACGAAGGCCCCCGCTTCGGCCGCCACCCCGTTCTGGTCCCGGTCACCGACAACAACATGGTGGAGCCCGCGCCGCCCGGCCCCGCGCCCATCCGCTACCAGCTTGTCCCCGTCCCGGCCGATCTCGAGGCCGGTTCGCGTGAAAGCGTGATGGACCTCCACCCCGTCACTTATCTCGTCGCTTCCAAAGAACTGCGGCGGGAAGCCAAGCTCCGCCCGCCCGCCGCCTTTGAGGGCGAGAAGATCGCCCACCCGCGCCACTACCTCATGGTGGAGATGAAGGTGCAATCGGAGAACGCCGCGGTGCAGATCCTGCTGCGCCGCCGCAACTCCACGCTCTGGCAGGGCTCTGCCCTGGGCATCGGTAAGGACTTCATCGAGCGCAGCGGCTGGGCCCGCACGGCCATCGAGCTGCCGCCCGGCACGAAGCCCTCCGACATTGCCGAGATCGGCGCCCAGTGCCTCTCGCGCCGCGACCTGGAGCGCCAGCCCGTGCCGAAGAACGGCCGCTGCCGCCTGGAAGCTTTCGGCAAGATCTTCTTCCTCGGCGAGGACTACGTGCCGCGGCCGCCGCTGGCGCTGCCCAGGCTGCCGTCCGGAGGCTGGCCGCTGAAGGTGGGCGAGATGTCCTCGATGACTCTGCCCTGATCTCCCGGGTTTGCTCCATGGACATCGCGCCTCTCCAGCAACGGTTGAAAAGCGAGGGCAAGTTGACGCTGCAGATTCGCGTGATCCCGCGCAGTCCCGCCACGGCGTGGGCCGGCGTCATGGCCGACGGCTCGGTGAAGCTGAAGATCGCCGCCGTGCCGGAAAAGGGCAAGGCCAATGAGGAACTGGTGCGCTTCCTGGCTCGCGAGTTCGGCGTCGCGCGGTCTCAGGTGGAGATCGTCGCCGGCGCCTCCAGCCACGCTAAGCTGGTGCGCATCACGGCCTGAACCGGTTACTGTGCCGGCCGGAACGGCCACATGCAGCTCGACGACAGCCCGCCGTCGACGGTGATCACCTGCCCCGTGATGTAGTCCGCGCCGGTGCTCGACAGGAACGTGGCCAGCGGTGCGATGTCGCCCGGCGTGCCCATGCGCGGATTCGGCTGCGTGGCCTTCAGCCAGTCCTGCATGTGCTGCGGCTGCCACATCTCGCGGTTCAGGTCCGTCAGGATGAAGCCCGGGGCGATGCAGTTCACCTGGATGCCGTATTGGCCCCACTCCGCGGCCAGCGAGCGCGTCAGCCCGGCCAGCGCCGCCTTCGTCACTGTATACACCGTCACGTACGGCACTCCGAGGATCGACGTCAGGCTGCCGATCATGATGATTTTGCCGCCGCGGCCGCGTTCGATCATGCCCCGTCCCACGGCCTGCGTCAGCTCGAAGATGCCCGTCAGGTTCGTGTTGAGGAGCCGGTCGTACTCCTCCGGCGTGAAGTCGGCGAAGTTCTTCCGCACGTTGGTGCCGGCCACGTTGATCAGGATATCCACGCCGCCCGCGGCCTCGGCCGCCGCCAGGCGCGACGCCCGCGAAGCGATGTCCATCTCCAGGGGCACCGCCTGGCAGCCCTCTTCGCGCAGGCTGGCCGCGATCCGCTCCAGCGCCTTCACCGACCGTGCGGCCAGGATGGTCCGCGCCCCGGCGCGCGCCAGACCTTCCGCCACCGCCTGCCCGATGCCCCGGCTGGCTCCGGCCACCAGGGCCGTCTTCCCCTGCAACGAAAATGGATTCGCTTGCGCCATGCCTCTCAGGCTAGCATGGGCTCATGAAGAGGCATTCGATCGCGCTCCTGCCTGGCGACGGCATTGGCCTGGAAGTCGTCCCCGCCGCCCGCCGAGTTCTGGAAAAGGCCGCTTCCATCCATCACGCCGGCCTTGCTTTTGAAGAGTACGACTGGGGTTCGGACCACTACTTCCGCCACGGCGCCATGATGCCGCTGGACGCCCTGGAACGGTTGCGCCAGCACGACGCCATCCTGCTCGGCGCCGTGGGCCACCCCGACGTCCCGGATCACATCACCCTGAACGGCATGCTGCTGCCCATCCGCCGCGGCTTTGACCTCTATGCGAACGTCCGCCCGGCGTTTCTCTATCAGGGCGTCGCCAGCCCGTTGAAGGGCCATGAGCCCGGCTCCATCGACATGGTGGTCATCCGCGAGAACACCGAAGGCGAGTACGCCAACATCGGCGGCTTCCTCTACCACCACCTGCCGGGCGAAGTGGCCGTGCAGACGTCGCTGTTCACGCGCCAGGGCTGCGACCGCATCATCCGCTTCGCCTTCGACCTGGCCCGCCGCCGCAACGGCAAGCGCCGCGTCACCTCCGTCACCAAGTCCAACGCCCAGGGTTATGGCATGGTGCTGTGGGACCGGGTGTTCCGTGAAGTCGCCGCCGATTATCCGGACATTTCGACGGAATCGCTGCTGGTGGATGCAGCGGCCATGAATTTTGTCCGCCGGCCGGCCAGCTTCGACGTGGTGGTGGCCTCAAACCTTTTCGGCGACATCCTCAGCGACTTATCCGCTATTGTCACGGGCAGCATCGGGCTGGCGCCGAGCGCCAATCTCGACCCGCGCCGCCTGGCGCCGTCGCTGTTTGAGCCGGTCCACGGCTCGGCGCCCGACATCGCCGGCCGGGGCCTGGCAAACCCGCTGGGGACCATTCTGGCGGCGGCCATGATGATGGAACATCTGGGGGAAGCGGCCTGCGCGTCGTCCATTGAAGAGGCGGTGCGGGCCGTTCTTGCGGATGGGACGGTGCTCCCGGCCGACCTGGGCGGGAAGGCATCGACGGCCGAAGTCACGGAGGCGGTGCTGGAGGCGATCCGGTAGATTTCACCCGGGCATGGACGGCCGATTCGGGTGCTGGCGGGAGGAGAAGTTGCCGGAGCCGCTGACCGGCGCCGCATTGGGAGGAGATCCGGCTCTCGGGCCATCCGAATGGAAGCAGGAGGGCTGGCACCTGGCAGGGAGGGCAAACCGCTCGGAAGGAAGGAAATCCATGGTGCCCACTCTCGCAAACGGCAAAATCTGCTATCTGGAAATTCCGGCGCTGGATATCGCAAAGTCCTCCGCGTTCTATCACGGCGTATTTGGCTGGCGCATCCGGCAGCGCGGTGACGGCGCCACGGCTTTCGACGACACCGCCGGCGAGGTGAGCGGCGCGTGGGTGCTGGACCGCCCTCCCGCCTCGGAGCCCGGCCTGCTGGTCTACATCATGGTGGATAGCGTTACCGCCGCCATCGACCTGGTTGTGGCCAACGGCGGAAGAATTACGCAACCCGCCGGCGCGGACGCGCCGGAAATTACGGCCCGTTTCCGGGATCCGGCCGGGAACATCTTCGGGCTTTACCAGGAACCGGGCTCGCCGGCTTCGTGATGGAAAAGGGCGGGCAAGGGTCAGCCTGATGCGCACGCCAGGCTGGCCCTCGCCACGCTCGGGCGGGCCTCAGATCGCCCGCTTGAAGAAGTGCGCGATCTTGTGGCCTCCTTCCTCGGTGTAATAGACGGTCACCTTGCCGGACTTCTTCGCGCCCTTGGCCAGATCCTTGCCCGCATCCCGGGCAGCGTTGCCGGTGAGCCTGTAGGTCTCTTCGGTGCCCTTGGCGGTCTTCACCACCAGCGTCTTGCCGCCGCGGCCGATGCCGGTCACCGTGGCCTCCGTCGCCTTCAATCCATCCTGGCCGATGTGATCGACCTCCCGGGCCGTTTCCTCTGTCCCCTTGGCGGTGTAGTGGACGGCCACTTCGCTGCCTTCCTTCAGGCCGTGAAAGGCATCTGCCGCACCAACTGCCGTGCCCTTCATGCCGTGCACGGCCGTGTTCTTCGCGAAACGCAGCGTGTGCCTGGTTCCATCGGCCACTTTCACCACAACCGTCCTGGTGGCGGCGTCCAACTTGAGGACCTCGCCCACCAGGATGCCGTGGCGCTCTTCCACGGCGAATGCCGGCAGCGCCAAGGCGGCGAGTGCCGCGCTCAGAAACATGTTCTTCAACATTGGTGTCTCCTGTCGACGAAATTTCCTTCCCGGCCGCGAATGGGCGCGCCTCACGCCTTGCGGGAATCCGGCCGCAGGCGCACCCGCTCCGGGCAGTTGTTTACTTCTTCACGTGAATCACGTGGTGTTCGTGCTTGCCCTTCGTGGCGTGCACCAGGACGCCCTCCAAGTTGGGTTCCCAGAGTTCGGAGAGCGTGTAAGTGCCGCCCACCTTGTCAAAGACGAGATGGGCGTCCGCCGCGGTGGAGTGAGAGGGCGCGGCCAGCGACGTCATGATGGGCTCAACCGCCTCCGATGCCTTCGCCCTGGTGGCTCCGATCACCGAGACGAAGTCGTCCGTGCGGTGGATCTGGAATTCATACGCCCCGGCCGGCAGGGTCTTCGACCCGACCTTGAACGCAAAGGGCACGTCGGACTTGATGATCTCTTCGCCGTACGCTGCCGGAATGGCGATCATCGTGAGGAGAACGGCGATCCCGAGGGACGGAGCTCCGAAAACCTGCTTGAGCTTGTTAATCATTGTCATCATCTCCTTGCCTGGACCGTGCGAGTACGACGGTCACTGAATGAGAAGACGCGCTGCCCGTGGAATCAGGGCTAGACCCGATAAGGGACGGGGGCTTCAGAAATTGAGGGATCCCAGTTCGCCGCTGTGCTCCAGCGCAAGAGAAATGGCCGCCCGGATCCCGAGGGATCCGGGCGGCCCCTCGAGTTTCTACATTCCTTTACGCGGCAGCCGCGGCGATGAGACCTGAATCGGTCACTTTCGTGCTGAACTGCTCGATCAGATCGGGGCTCTCCACCATTTCCTTCCGTAGCAGCGCGATCAGATCGAGGCAGG
>DAHVTI010000168.1 GCA_027324255.1 Bryobacterales bacterium
TCGGCACTGGCCGGGCCGCGACTGTGAACGACGTGCACAGGCTGGTGGCCGCGCACATGGGGGTGGATCGGGCTCCGGTACATGCGGTGGCCGTGCCGGGAGAGCTGCGCTACTCGGTCGCGGACATCAGCAAGGCGAGGCGGCTGCTCGGCTACGAACCGAAACACCGGTTCGATGAGTCGATTGGAATCGTCATCGACGAAATCCTGGCGGGCTCAGGGGTAGCAGGTTGACTGGAGAAACGATTCTCTGCCTGGCCACCCAAGGATGGGACGAGCACTGGACTCCGGTCCAGCAGGTGATGTCGCGGCTGGCGGCCACCAATCGCGTGGTCTATTTCGAACCGTTCCACGGGCTCATGTCGCCGAAGAGAAGTGCCGGCGTTCAGGGACTGCGGGAGGTCCGCGATGGTTTATGGGTGTACCGTCCGACCTACCCGTACCTGCCCGGCAACATGCGCTCCGCCGCCGCCCGGCTGGCCAACGGGAGCATGTACCGGCGCGAGATCGCGGCGCTGCTAGGCCGCATGGGGATCGCCAAACCCTGGCTCTGGGCCTATTTTGCTCAGAACCTCTCGGTGTTGGACCTGCCGTTTAAGAACCTCATCTACGATTGTGTGGACGACTGGCCCAGCTTTTTTCCCAACCCGGCGGAGAAACGGTTCGTGCGGCGGACCGACGAGCAGCTTTGCAGACGCGCGGGGATGGTCTTCGTCGGCTCGGAGCCCCTGTTGGAGAAGAGGAAAACCTTCAACGACCGCACCTTCGTCGTGAACCACGCAGCCGACATCTCCCACTTCATGTCGGCCGCCGACCCGGCGCTCGCCATCCCGTCTGACCTGGAAGCGGTGCCTCATCCGCGGATCGGATTCGTGGGCATGGTGGACGAGCTGCGATTCGACGTGGGTCTCATCGCAAAGCTCGCGGAGAATCCGGAAAATCAGATTGTGATCGTCGGCGGTTTCATGGGAGACGCGCGCAAGCGCGTGCCCGAAAGGCCGAACGTGCACGTGTTGGGCATGAAGCCGGTGGCCGCGCTCCCGGCCTACCTGAAGGGCATGGATGCGCTGATCATGCCCTACACCATGAGCGAGACGACGCGATACATCTTCCCGCTGAAACTCTTCGAGTATCTCGCCACCGGCAAGCCCGTTGTGGCGACGCCGATTTCGGCCGTTCTGACTGTTCGCGACTATTTCTACGTCGCGGATTCACCCGGCGAGTTTGCGGGGCTGGTCCGGCTGGCCTTGGAAGAGCGGGACGCCGCAGCCCAGGAGAGGCGCCGAGAGAAGGCCCGCGCCCACACGTGGGAAGCGCATGTTCAACGCAAGCTTGACCTCATGGCCGAGCACCTGCTGGAATTGAACGCTACCGGCGGCCGGTGAGAGCCCGGACCTTCGTGGTCCACAGACCCCAGGCGGCCTTCGGCCGGCCCTGCTTGTCGAACATGCCGAGAGTCCCGAGGAAGGACTTGAAGCGGTCCGCGCCCGGCATGTTGTAGTACGCCGAGAAGCTCCTGACGAGGTCGTCGGAGAAGTCTGACATGAAGCAGAAGTTGATCCCAATAAAACGGTTTGGACCCTCGCGCCGGACCGCGTCCAGGATGGCGCCGAACATGTCGGCCTGCAACTTCTCGCTGGAGCCGTTGGTCGGCGAACTCGGGAAACCGACTTCCTGGAGCAACACCTTCCTGCCCTGCGCCACCCGGATGATGCGCTGGAAGTCACCAGGCACGACGGAAGCCGGCCGGGCCTTGAAATCAGGGGTCAAAGGGTAATAGGTGATGCCGAAGAAGTCGCAGCGGTCGTAGAGCGGGCGCAGCGCGCCCTCGGCCATGTCGAGTCCGTTGAAGCCGATGGAGAGACTGAACTGGAGCTGCGGATCGACTTCGCGCAATCGGCTGATGACGCCGTCCAGGAATGCGCCGTAAGGGCCGATCTCGTTCCTGTGCGCGCCGAAATAGCTGTCCACCTCGTTGCCGATGAGCACGTAGCGGGCGCGCCCGCGGCAGCGCCGGAGAGCCTCTTCTGCAGTCTTGAGGTACCTGCGGCGAAGCTCCGCATCGTCGAGCGGCTTCCTCATCAGGTCCTGCGGGAACGCCCGCTGATTGGTGTCGATCGGCCGGATGTGCAGGACTATGGGGATGTCCTGCTCGGCAGCCTGCGCGGTCTGGTAGTCGATGTCGTTCCACTTGTATCGCTCACGGCCTGTCTCGACCTCGTTCCACTTGGGGCTGATGTAGATGTAGCTTATGCCGCCGTGGACCGCGTCTTCAAAGCGCGCGCGGACCGAGCGGGGGGAGAAGCTTTCGCCGGCAAACGGATTTGCCGCCAGGGCCACCATGACGCGGGATGCTCCGGCCACTGCTGGCTCCTGCCGCGGCGCCCTGCGGCGCGCGGTTGGGGCCGTTTGAGATTCGGGTTGAGAGGACGAAGTGGAGACCTGTTCCAGCAGGAATGCTCCGCCGCCCTCTCCGAACTGCACGAACCCCACGCCCGGCGCGAACGTCCAGTACATCCGGTCGCCCTTCTTGTTTTTCTCCTGGATGCGAATGCAGTTGTTGAACGTCCCGGCCTTGGTCCTGACGGTCAGGTCACGCGCCACAACGGTCATCTCCCCGATGCCGTTGTTCCACTTCTGGCCTTTACCCCGGGTGAAATCCCAGTACACCGTATTTTCCGGCATGGTGGCCACTCCGCCCCCCATGTCGAGGGCGGTGAGCACAACCTTGCCCGCATCCATGCGGATGGTGAGCAGGCTGGTGATCCATGGGTTCTCGAAGCGTAGCCTCAACAGGCCCCGCCCGGCAGGCTGCAGTTGCAGGACGATCGGCGTTCCGACGGCGGGCGAGCGGAGGGTCCAGGTCCTTCCCGTCGTGAGAGGCAAGTAGTCTTCCGCCTGCTGCGCCGCCGCCGAGAGAGGGGCAAGGACAGCAGCGAGGAAGAGGGCCCAGGGACGAATGAAACCGTACATTCTTGTATTATCCCCCAAATCGGAGGCCGCACTCAGCGGGACCGTGGAGGCGCGGCGGTTTGGCGGCACGTCGGTGGTCAGGCTGAAACGCAGGGACGAATGCGGAAAGAGGCCGGCGCGGGTCATACGATTCGGTATACTTAATAAATCTCAATCCGACCTGGGAGCCAAACATGAAAGGTATCGTCCTTGCGGGAGGGAAAGGCAGCCGTCTGTTCCCCCTCACGAAAGTCACGAACAAGCACCTGCTGCCGGTGTATGACCGGCCGATGATTTACTATCCGATCCAGACGCTGATTGACGCGGGCATCCGCGACATCATGATCGTGACCGGGGGCAACTCGGCTGGAGACTTTCTTCAGCTACTGGCAAACGGCAAGGACTTCGGCCTGGTCCGCCTGCACTATACGTACCAGGAGGGTGAAGGCGGAATCGCAGACGCGCTGCGGTTGGGAGAGCATTTCGCAGAGGGCGACAGCATCTGCGTAATCCTTGGGGACAACATCGTCGAGAAGTCCATCCAGCACGCGGTGGAAGACTTCGAGCGGCAGGGCGGCGGCGCGAAGATTCTGCTTAAAGAGGTGGAGGACGCGGAGCGCTTCGGCGTGGCTGAGTTACGCGACGGCAAGGTGATTGGCATTGAAGAAAAGCCCAAGGAGCCGAAGTCGAACTACGCAGTGACGGGGATCTACTTCTACGACCCGACGGTGTTCGACAAGATCAAGACCTTGAAGCCGTCCAACCGGGGAGAGTTGGAGATCACGGACGTGAATAACGCCTACATCGCGGAAGGCAGGCTCACCTACTCGGTGCTCGATGGGTGGTGGACCGATGCAGGGACTTTTCCATCGTTGCTCCGGGCGGCGAAGTATGTGGAGCAGTCCCGGCCGGAGTACGAGGAAGACTAAGAAGAGCGGGCGCCGTGCGTGCCAGGCGGCGCCGATGAAGTGGGAAGGGGGTTGAGTCACCGCATGAGACTATTGGTCACCGGAGGAGCGGGTTTCATCGGTTCCGCATTTGTGCGTCTGGCGCTACGGGAGGACTGGGCCGCGCGCCTGGTCAATCTCGACAAGCTGACATACGCCGGAAACCTGGAGAACCTGACCTCGATCGAGAAGGACAGCCGCTACCGCTTCGTGCAGGGCGACATCTGCGATGCGGATGCGGTAGGGAGGCTGCTGGAGGAGGAGGCTCCCGACGCGATTGTGCACTTCGCGGCCGAGTCGCACGTGGACCGCTCGATCCTGGGCCCAGCCGCATTCGTGGAAACCAATGTGCGAGGCACTTTTACGTTGCTGGAGGCCGCCCGGGCGCGAGGCATCGGCCGGTTTCTGCACGTCTCCACCGACGAAGTCTACGGTTCAATTGAAGAACCGCTGGATGCGGACGAGACCTGGCCGCTGCAAGCCTCGAGCCCTTACTCGGCCACCAAGGCCGGCTCGGACTTACTGGCGCTCAGCTATTTCACGACATTCAAGCTGCCGGTCATCGTCACGCGGGCCTCGAACAACTACGGACCTTTTCAGTTCCCTGAAAAGCTCATTCCGCTCATGATCGCCAACGCGATGGAGGACAAGCCTCTGCCCATCTACGGCGATGGCATGCAGGTGCGAGACTGGCTGTACGTGGACGACCACTGCCGCGCCATCCAATCGGCGCTGAGCAAAGGGGCGCCCGGCGAGATCTACAATGTCGGCGGCAGCATGGCATTGCCAAACATCGAGGTGGTCCGGCGGATCCTGGATGCGCTTGGCAAGCCCGCGTCCCTGATGACGAGGGTCAAGGACCGTCCAGGTCACGACCGCCGGTACGCGATTACCACGGCCAAGCTGGAACGGGCCACGAACTGGCGGGCACTGGTGGACTTCGGAGAAGGCCTGCGCCGCACAATAGACTGGTACGCCGCGGAGCGGTCGTGGGTAAAGAGCGTGCGTTCCGGGGACTACCAGAACTACTACCAGCGCAACTACGCAGGCAGATGAGTATTTGATCCCTGGCCGACTCATGGGCGGGCCAGTCATCGGGATCGGTACTTGCCCGTGAAAGCGTGAGTCGCGGCGGACAATTCGAAAGCCGGGGAGCCGGCAAAGCCGGCGCGAAAACGTCGCGCCGGACAGCGAAAGAGTAGATGGCTAGAGGACTTCGATTTGAAGAAGGGACCGTCGATTTGGCAGGCGGCTGAAGCCTCGGGCGCTCGAGCGGCGGAGTTGCTATGAGAACGCCAACTCGGCGAGCGAAGTGGCGCGAAGTCAAATGGTGTCAAAAGGCGCCTTGTACAGGGAAACCCTCCAGACGACCGGATTCTACATGGGCCGGATTGTGATCGTACCAAGAGGGTCTGCGCCGATCCCTTCCCCATCCCTCTGCTGCCGAGTTCTCCGGAGACATGACGGTTTCCGCACCGGTGATCGTGCAGGCCGTGGTGGATCAGATTCGAGGGATCGCGGCGAACCCCACCGGGGTCGACGAGGTAGTCCGCCAGCTTGACGAACAACGGGTTGCGGGCATCGAAGTGCTGGGGCGCGAGAAGCGCGTGATGGAGAAAGAACTCCAACGTCTGGGCGAGGAGATCGCCGCCGTGATCCGGATGAGCGGGAAACTGGCGACGGACCGTATGGCCGAGTTGCAGGAGCGGGCCTTCGTGGTCGAACGGCAAATGCGCGACGTGCGGGACCAGTTGGCGGAATCGGTCGGTCAAACGACGGAGTCCGCCAGCGTGCGGAAGACCCTGCGCGAGTTCGATAGGCTCTGGTCGGAGATGACCCCTCGTGAGCAGGAGCAGTTCGTGAAGACCCTCGTCGAGCGAGTCACCTACGACGGCACGACCGGCACAGTGACTGTGGGCTTCCGGACGGCGGGCGTCCGGCAACTCTGCATGGAGACGACATGACTCAAGACAGCAGCTTCGAGGTGAGTTTCAGCCTACCGCCGGCAGTCCGCTCTATCAGCAGACCGCCGAAGCAATCCGCTCCGGCCGTTCCGCTGGAGCCGAAGTACACGCGGCTTCCCAGGGTCACGCAGGTCCTGGCGCTCGCGCTTCACTTTCAGGACATTATCGACTCCGGCGAGATCCGGAAGCATGCGGACCTCGCGCGGTTGGGATGACATCGGTTGACCCGAACCTCCCGGCTATGATCACGGACCTCCCGTGGTACTGTTCGCGCCCCTGCAGCGCCTCGCACACGGTGCGCGCGGGGATACCAGCGCCGGTTGGGCTGATGGCTTGCGCTGCTGCGCCGGCCGG
>DAHVTI010000025.1 GCA_027324255.1 Bryobacterales bacterium
CGCGGGCCGCGGATGGGCTCGAACCACTGCTTGCGCTCGGGGACGGCCTGGCCCTCCTTGAACTCATTGACGACGGTACCGTTCAGGGAGATGCGGGTGAGCGGGCCGCGGATCTCGATGTCCATGGTGTTCCACTCGCCGTTGGGCTTCTGCTGGCGGGAGGTGACCTTGGAGAGGGAGTAAATGGCGCCGGTGGAGTGCCATTCGTCGCCGCCTGCGTCAATCTGGACCTCGTAGCCGTTGTGGACGCCGTACCAGGGGTCGGGCGGCGGTTCGGGCAGGCGGATGACGACACCCGAGTTAGCATGGTCACTGGCGGTCTTGAAGACGACGCGCAGGACGCAGTTGCCGAATTTCTCCTGCGTGTAATAGAGCAGGCCCATGCCGCCGACAGTCTTGAGCATGCCGTCCTCGACGACGAATTCGCCGGGACCAGTCATCTTCCAGCCGGTGAGGTCCTTGCCGTTGAAGAGGGGCTTGAAAGTGTCGGCCGCGGGCAGGAGCGAGGCGGCGAGCGCGAGAGTGAGAGCGAGCTTGGTCATAGGCTTTGCGAGCCCTCGCCGAGAGTGACCGTGAGGTTGACCTTGCGGCCGTTCCGGAAGAGCGTGAGTTCCACTTTATCACCTGGGCGCTTGCGGGCGAGGGCGCGGGAGAGGGCGTCGAGGCGGTCGGCCTTGACGCCATCGATGGCCATGATGAGGTCTCCGCCGATGCCGATCTGGTAGTTGCCCATGAGGACGACGCGGCGGGGCCCGCGAACGCCGGCAGTGGCGGCGGCGGTGCCCTCGGCGACACCCTGGACCAGGAGGCCGCCCTCTTCGGGCAGGCCGAGCTCGACAGCGAGGTCGCCGTAGACGTACATGACGTCGACGCCGAGGCGCGGGCGGCCGTAGGTCTTGTTGGCCTGGTAGTCCTCGATCATGGTCTTGGCGCGGTTGATGGGCATGGCAAAGCCGATGCCGATGTTGCCGCCGGGACCGTAGATGGCGGTGTTGATCCCGATGACGTTGCCGTTGGAGTCGAGCAGGGGCCCGCCGGAGTTGCCGGGGTTGATGGCGGCGTCGGTCTGGATCATGCCCTGCAATTCGCGGCCGTTTTCATCGGCGATGGTACGGCCGACGGAGGAGACGATGCCGGTGGTGAGGGTGCCCTGAAGGCCGAAGGGATTGCCGATGGCGAGGACTTTCTGGCCGACCTGCAGGTTGTCGCTTTCGCCGAGGGGCAGGTACCTGGCCTCGCCGCGGGGAGTGATCTTGATCAGCGCCAGATCGTTGGACGGATCCTTATAGACGATGTCGGCCTTGTACTTCTGGCCGTTGGAAAGCGTGACCTGGAGCTCGGGGGCGCGTCCGCTGACGACGTGGTTGTTGGTGAGGATGCGGCCGGCCTTATCGATGAGGAAACCGGAACCGGATTCGCGCGAGGGGTAGATTTCGAGGAACCAGTTCTGGCGGTAGACGGTGGAGGTGATGTTGACGGTGGCGTCGTGGGCGCGCCGGTAGATCTCGATGTTGTTCTGTTCGTCGGCGCTGAGGCCGGCGGCGCGGGCATCGGAGGGGCCGGACCAGAGCGGGCCCTCGGTGTTTCCGGCGAGGCGGGCGCTAGGCGCCCAGCGCTTCCAATAGGTGGTGCCGGCGATGAAGCCGCCCGCGAGGAGGGCGGCGAGAAGCCAGATTCTGAGTTTCATACCGTGAGTCTCCGCAGTTCGTCGTAGAGACGGCGCACCTGTTCCAGGGTCGCCGCCTTGGGCCCCGAAGTGTCTATGACGTAGTCGGCGTAATTTCGTTTCTCTTCCAGGGGCATCTGCCGCTCCAGCCGGTGGAGCACTTCTTCGCGGGAAAGGCCGTCGCGTTTCATGGCGCGTTCGATCTGCTGCTCGGGAGTGCAGACCGCCAGGACCAGTTTCTGAAAGCGCCGGTGGCTCCCCGTTTCTACCAGAATAGCGGCCTCGACGACGGCGATGCCAGCGGGGTCGGCGGCCTCTGCCTCGCGCATCCACTCCTCTTCGCGGGCGATGACGGCGGGGTGGACCAGTGCGTTCAGCGTGGCGAGCTTTTCGGGATCGCCGAAGACGAGGCCGCCTAAGCGCCGGCGGACGATGAAGCCCTGCTCGTCGAGGATCTCCGGGCCGAAGGCCCGCACGGCGCCCTCGTAGGCGGAGCCGCCGGGCTCGAGCACCGCGTGGCCGAGCTCATCGGCCTTGAGCAGACGGCAGCCGAGGCCGGCGAGGGCTTCGCCCACAAAGCTTTTTCCGGAGGCCAGGCCTCCGGTGAGGCCGACGCGCAGCATGGTTTCCTAGGCGAGCCTCAGCTCCGCGCTCTGGACAGTGTTGGCCATGAGCATGGCGATCGTGAGGGGGCCGACACCGCCGGGCACCGGCGTGTAGGCGGAGGCGAGCTCGGCCATGTCGCCGGGGTGGACGTCGCCCACGAGGACGCTGCCGTGCTTCTCGAAGGCGGCGAGCTTGGCGGGCGCGCCGCGCGAGATGCGCTCGGCCTCGGCGCGGCCGGTGATGCGGTTCATGCCGACGTCGATGACGACGGCGCCGGGCTTGATGTAGTCGGCGGTGAGCATGGCGGTGCGGCCGATGGCGGCAACGAGGATGTCGGCCCGGCGGCAGACGGCGGGCAGGTCCTTCGTCTTCGAGTGGCAGATGGTGACGGTCGCGTGCGCGTGCAGCAGCAGCAGGGCCATGGGCTTGCCGACGATGTCGGAGCGGCCGACGATGACGGCTTCCTGGCCGGCGGGATCGATGCCGCTGCGGCGCAGCAGTTCCATGACGCCGGCGGGGGTGCAGGCGCGGGGCGCGGGCGCGTTGGCCACGAGCTGGCCGACGTTGAAGGGATGGAAGCCGTCCACGTCCTTGTCGGGCCGGATGGCCAGCAGGACGGCGCGCGAATCCACCTGCCTGGGCAGCGGCATCTGGACGAGGATGCCGTCGATGTCGTCGCGGCGGTTCAGGGTGTCGAGGTGGGCCAGCAGCTCGGCGGTGGTGATGGTGTCGGGCAGCCGCAGCTCTTCGCTGAGCATGCCGAGCTCGCTGCAGGTGCGCACCTTGCTACCGACGTAGATCTCGCTGGCGGGGTTGTTGCCGACGAGGATGACGGCGAGGCCGGGGCGGCGGCGCTCCTGGCTGAGGCGTTGGATGCGCGGTTTGAGTTCTTCCAGGATCGCCTGATTTACGGCTTTGCCATCGAGGATGCGGGCCATGACGTATTCACGATAACAAAGGAGGTCCGCCTCCTGAAGCAGTCACTCGTTGAGAGGCAGCGGCAGGAAGTCCTGGTCGAGGATCATCTTCTCCTGCAGCGCCACGGTGAGTTCGCGCTGAACCTGGGCCAGTTCCGGGCGGCCGGCGAGGTTTTCGAGTTCCGCCGGGTCCCGGTCGAGGTCGTAAAGCTCCATCACAGGGCGGGCGCCGAAATAGGCGCGGTCGAACTTGGCGCCGAGCCGGCCCCAAAGGTGCTCGTCCGTCATCTCGACCCAGCTCTTTTCGGTGTAGCTGTCCACGGGCGAGTACTGCATGTGCGGTGTGCAGTTGTAGATGAGCTTGTAGCGGGCGGAGCGGGCGGCTCGGGAAAGATCGAAGGTGTGGGTGGTGGTGCCTTCTTTGAAGGGCCGGGTGCCGTGCGTGAGCCGCTGGGCGAAGACGTAGTCGCGGATGCGTTCGGCCCGGCCGGTGAGCAGGGGCAGGAAGCTGCGGCCGGAAATCTCCGCGGGCGCGGGTACGCCGGCGGCGTCGAGGAAGGTCGGGGTGACGTCCTCGCCGGAGACGAGCGCCGGGGTGGAGGAACCGGGCCGGATGCGGCCGGGCCAGCGGGCCAGGGCAGGAACGTGCAGGCCGGGGTCATAGAGCGAGCCCTTTCCGTGCGGGAAGGGGAAGCCGTTGTCGCCGAGGAAGAGGACCAGGGTGTTGTCGGCGGAGGAGCGCTGCGTCAGCAGGTCGAGGACGGAGCGGAAGTCGCCGTCCATGCGGCCGATTTCGTCGTAGTAGCGGCGCAGGTCCTGGCGGACGCCGGGCAGGTCGGGCAGATAAGCGGGCACGCGAAGCTTTGAGGCATCGTGCGGCGGGGTGAGAGCGTTGGCGTCCCAGGGGTGATGGGGATCGCGGAAATTGACCCACAGGAAGTAAGGGGCGTCCTTCGGCTTCTTGTCGAAGAACTCGCCGATCTTCGTCAGTGTGCGGGGGACGGACTCAGTGACGTCGAGGAAGTCGGCGCGGCGCTGAAAGGTCTGCAGGTTGTGCTTGCGATAGACGGGCCCGCTCACCGGGCCCTGCGGGGAGCCGTCGAGGTGGAAGTTGCGGCCCACGATGCCGGTGAAGTAGCCGGCGGGACTGAGGTATTCGGGCAGGGTCTTGATGCGCGCGGGCAGAGGCGCGGAGAAGCGGCCCATGTTGGCGGCGACGGGCGACATGCCGGTGAGGAACGTCGCGCGGGAGGGGACGCACTGCGGCGCGGCGCAGATGAAGCGGTCCAGACGCATGCCTTCCGCGGCGAAGCGGTCGAGGTTCGGCGTGCGGATGGTGGGGTTGCCATAGCAGCCGGTGAACTCCGCGGTGTGGTCGTCGGAGAGCACCAGGACGAGATTGGGCTTCTGGGTTTCGCGCTGCGCGGCCGCTTTCAGGAAGGCGGGCGACAGGGCGGCAGCCGCGGCCTGGCGGCGGGTGAACCGGAATGACATGGCGCGATTGTATCAGCGCGGGCGCGCGCCGTCGCCGGGCAGCTATTCCGCTGTCAAGGCAGCTATTCCGCGCTGCGGTTCCAGGCGAGGATGGCGGGGAAGCCGTCGTCGTAGCCGAGGATGGAGACGGCGGCAGTGGTGAAGGCCAGGTTGCGGCCGTGCTGCGGAGGGAGGCCGAGGAACTGCGTGGCGAAGACGCGCAGGAAGTGGCCATGGGCGAAGAGGGCGACAGTGCCTGAATGGCCGTTGAGTGATTGGATGACGCGGCGGGCCCGGGCGGCAATCTCGTCGATGGATTCGCCGTTGGGCACCGGGCCGTCCCAGATGGACCAGCGGCCGTGCTTCTGCTCGAGCTGCGCGCGGGTGAAGCCGGTGCAATCGCCGTAGTCCCACTCCTGGATGTCGGGCTCGAGCCGCGCGTGCGGAAGGTAGCCGGCGATTTCGCAGGTGCGGCGGGCGCGCTGCAGCGGGCTGCAAAGGACGAGGCCGAAGTCGCGGCCGTCGAGGGCGCGGGCCGTGCGGCGGGCTTCCTCCTCGCCGTTGGCGGTCAGCGGCAGGTCATAGCGGCCGCTGTGCTGGCCGCTGAGCGACCACTCGGTTTCGCCGTGCCGGATGAGCCAGATTTCGGTCGATCGGGACATGAACATACGATGGTCGCACAGGGGCCGGAAAAGCCGCACGCCCAGGGCGGTTTGGGAGAGAATGAATCACCATGGCATTCCTGCTGGCCCTGGACCAGGGCACCACTTCGAGCCGCGCGATCGTCTTCGACGAACAAGGCACGGCGGTGAGCACCGCGCAGAAGGAGTTCGCGCAGATCTTTCCCCAGGCCGGATGGGTGGAGCACGACGCGCAGGAGATCTGGGCGACACAGATCTCGGTGGCGGCGGAGGCGCTGACGCGGGCCGGGCTGAGCGCGCGGCAACTGGCCGGCATCGGCATCACGAACCAGCGCGAAACGGTGGTGCTGTGGGACCGCAAGACGGGCCAGCCCGTGGCGAACGCCATCGTCTGGCAGGACCGCCGCACGGCGGCCTTCTGCGACGAGCTGCGGCGCGCGGGCGCCGAACGCGAGGTGCAGGCGCGCACCGGGCTGCTGCTGGACCCCTACTTTTCCGGCACCAAGCTGCGCTGGCTGCTGGACAACGTGGCCGGCGCGCGGCGGCGGGCCGAAAACGGCGAGCTGGCGTTCGGCACCATCGACACGTGGCTGATCTGGAACCTGACGGGCGGGGCGGTGCATGCCACGGACGCGAGTAACGCGTCGCGCACGCTCCTCTACAACATCCACACGGGCGAGTGGGACGAGGAGATGCTGCGCCTGCTGGGCGTGCCGCGCGCCGTGCTGCCGGAGGTTCGGGCGTCGAGCGGGTTGTTCGGAGAAGCGTCGCACGAGGTCTTCCCCGCCCCGGTGCCGATCGCCGGCGTGGCGGGCGACCAGCAGGCGGCGCTGTTCGGCCAGGCGTGCTTCACGCCGGGGCTCACCAAGAACACTTACGGCACGGGTTGCTTCATGCTGATGCAGACGGGCGTGCAGCCCGTGGCGTCGCACAACCGGCTGCTGACCACGGTGGCGTGGCAGACGGACGGGCGGCGCGAGTACGCGCTGGAAGGCAGCGTGTTCATCGGCGGCGCGGTGGTGCAGTGGCTGCGCGACGGGCTGGGCCTGATCCGCTCGGCGGGCGAAGTGGAAGCGCTGGCAGGGAGCGTCGCCGACAGCCACGGCGTGTTCCTGGTGCCTGCCTTCACGGGCCTGGGCGCGCCGCACTGGGACGCCTACGCGCGCGGCGCAATGGTGGGCATCACGCGCGGGGTGACGGCGGCGCACGTGGCGCGGGCGGCACTCGACTCGATCGCCTTCCAGGTAGCGGACCTGGTGGAGGCGATGCACGCCGATTCGGGCATCGAACTGGCGGAACTGCGGGTGGACGGCGGGGCGTCGAACAACAACCTGCTGCTGCAGATCCAGGCCGACCTGCTGGGCGTGCCGGTGGTGCGGGCGGCGGTGACGGAGACGACGGCGCTGGGCGCGGCGTACCTGGCCGGGCTGGCGACGGGGGTTTACGACGGGCGCGAGTCGATCGCCGCGCGGTGGCGAGCGAGCGGGCGGTTCGAGCCCTCGATCGGCCGGGACGAGGCGGAGGCGCGGCGCAGGCGCTGGTCGCGCGCCGTGGAGCGCGCCAAGGGCTGGGAGGAGTAGCTTGAACCGGCAGGAGCAGTTCGAGCGGCTGAGGTCCCGCCAGGAGCCGTGGGACCTGTTAATCATCGGCGGCGGGGCGACGGGCGTGAGTTGCGCGCTGGATGCGGCCAGCCGCGGCTACCAGGCGGCGCTGGTCGAACAGCACGACTTCGGCAAGGGCACGTCGAGCCGCTCCACCAAGCTGGTGCACGGCGGCGTGCGCTACCTGGAGCAGGGCAACCTGACGCTGGTGATGGAGGCGCTGAAGGAGCGCGGGCTGCTGCGCGAAAACGCACCGCACCTGGTGGGCGACCTGGCCTTCGTGGTGCCCAACTACGAGTGGTGGGAGGCGCCCTTCTACGGCGTGGGGCTGCGGCTGTACGACCTGCTGGCCGGCAAGTACGGCTTCGGCGCGTCGCGCAATTTGTCGAAGGAAGAGACGCTCGAGCGGCTGCCGACGCTGAAACAGGAGGGGCTGCGCGGAGGCGTGGTGTACTACGACGGGCAGTTCGACGACGCGCGGCTGCTCATTCACCTGGCGCGCACGGCGGCCGAGCAGGGCGCGACGCTGGTGAACTACTGCCCGGTGATCGCGCTGCGGCGGAACAGCCAGAACGTGGTGTGCGGGGCGGTGCTGCGGGACGAGGAGTCGGGCGCGGAGTTCGAGGTGCGGGCGCGGGCGGTGATCAACGCCACCGGCTGCTTCAGCGATGCCGTGCGGCGCATGGCCGACAGCGAGGCGCGGCCGATGATCGCGCCCAGCCAGGGCGTGCACATCGTGCTGGACGGCAGCTTCCTGCGCGGCGGCACGGCCATCATGGTGCCGCACACCAGCGACGGCCGGGTGATGTTCGCCATCCCGTGGCACGGCCACACGCTGGTGGGCACCACGGACACGGCGCTGGAAAAGGTTTCGCTGGAGCCCCTGCCGCTGGCCGAAGAGATTGACTTCATCCTGGAAACCGCGGGGCAGTACCTGGACCACGCGCCGTCGCGGGCCGACATCCTGAGCGCATGGGCGGGCATCCGGCCGCTGGTGAAGTCGGCCGAGGGAGGCTCGACGGCATCGCTGTCGCGCGACCACTCCATCCACATCGACTTCAACGGGCTGCTGACCATCGCCGGCGGCAAGTGGACGACGTGCCGCCACATGGCCGAGGACTGCATCAACCAGGCGGCGGTGCTGGCCGGATTGGACGAACAGCCCTGCGTCACGCGGCGGCTGCGCATCCACGGCTACCACCACCACGCGGCGCGCTTCGGCCACCTGGCGGTGTACGGCTCCGACGCCATCGGCATTCAGGAGATGATCCGCACACACCCGCCGCGCGGCGCGCGGCTCCACCCGGAACTGCCGTACACGGAGGCGGAGGTGGTGTGGGCGGCGCGCTGGGAGATGGCGCGCACGGTGGACGACGTGCTTGCGCGGCGCACCCGCGCGCTGTTGCTGAGCGCCCGCGCGGCCGCCGCCATGGCGCCGCGGGTGGCGGAGATCCTGGCCTCGGAGCTGGGCCTGGCGGAGGAGTGGCAGCGGGAGCAGGTGGAGGCGTTCCAGGCCCTGGCCGCGGGCTACGTCGCCCAATGAGGGGCTTTGCGGCCCCCGCCGTTTGATCTTTGTTACGCTGGAATTTGGCCCTTTCGAACAAGATTCTGGGAATTGTTTTGGCCGTGGTGTGCGCGGCGCTGGCCTGGGGTGCGCCCGGCTGGCAGCCGGCGGGCCCGTGGGGCGGCAGCGCCACATCGATCTGGGTGGACGCCAACGCGCCCGAAACCCTCCTGGCCGGGGCGCGCAACAGCCTGATCTACCGCTCCACCGATGCCGGCGCGCACTGGACGCGGCTGCCGTTTCCCAGGCACTTTTCGGGCACCGTGACCGCAGTGGCCATCCACCCGGCGGACCCGCGGTTGTACCTGGCGGGCGTCGAACTGCCACAGTCGCCCTACGCCGGAGTCTGGTACAGCGAGGACGCGGGCCAGAGCTGGAAAATGGGCGCGGGGCTCGAAGGCATTTCGGTGCAGGCGCTGTCGTTCTACGAGCGGGACCCACGGCGGATGGCGGCGGCCACGCGCGACGGCGTGTGGCTGAGCACGGACTCGGGCCGCATCTGGCGGCGCATCTCGCAGCCCTACAACCACGAACTGCGGTCGGTGACGGCGGTGGCCATCGATCCGCTGAATCCGGACGTCGTCTACGCGGGCACGACGCACCTGCCGTGGAAGACGAGCGACGGCGGGAAGTCGTGGCGCTCCATCCACGACGGCATGCTGGACGACTCCGACGTGTTCTCGATCTTCATCGACCCGGCGCGGCCGTCGCGCGTGCTGGCCAGCGCCTGCAGCGGCATCTACCGCAGCGAAGACGCGGGCGTCGCGTGGGCCAAGTTCCGCGGCATCCCGGCCGAGCAGCGGCGCACGCACATCATCCGCCAGCACCCGCTCAAGCCGGAGGTGATCTACGCGGGCACCACGCTGGGCCTGCTGAAATCCGTCAACGGCGGGGCGACTTTCCGGCGGCTCAACCGCCAATACATCCTGTCGATGGCGTTCGACCCGCGCAACCCGGAGCGGCTGTACCTGGCGACGGACGGCGCGGGGCTGTGGCGGAGCGACAATGGCGGAGAGACGATCGTGCCGATCAACGAGGGTTTCGTCAACCGGCGGGTGGTGAGCGTCACCAGCGCCGACGGAGTCCTGTATGCCAACGTCGTGCAGGACGGCGATTCGGGGGGCATCTTCGCCAGCCGCGATGGCGGGCAGAACTGGAACATGGCCGCCAGCGCCGCGGCGCTGCGCGACAACCACATCACGAAACTGGCCGGCTGCGCGAGCCGCCCGGATTTCCTGCTGGCCGGCAATGAAATGCGCGCGCTGCGGACGCTGGACGGCGGCAGGACGTGGCGTGTCGTGAATTTCGGTGGGAAGACGGGCGCGCGGCTGCAGGCCATCGCCTGCACGAGCGCCCCGGCGGGCGGCCCCGGGTCCGGCAAGGAGACGGTGCTGGCCGGCACGGACCGGGGCCTGCTGCAAAGCCGGGATTTCGGCGCCACCTGGCAGGCCGTGCGCCTGACCACAGCCAGCATCCGGCACAGCATCTCGGACATCTTCATCTCCCCCGCCACGCCGCGGCGCGTGGTGGTGCGGACCACGCAGGCGATATATCTTTCCGAGGACGGCGGCGCCGCCTGGCGCGTGCTGAACATCCTGTTTCCAGTCAGTCAGATCAACGATTTTGCCCTGGCCGGACAAGGCTCAGGCGCGTACCTGGCGGCCACTTCCGGCGGACTGTACGTCTCCGACGACGCGGGCCGCACCTGGCGAAAGCGCGAAAACGGCCTGCAGCCGGGCACGGTGAGTACACTGGCGGTGCGGCCCGGGCGGGAATCGGAGGTCTATGCCGCGCAATTCGGCAGTGTCTACGTTTCCATCGACCAGGGAATGAAGTGGAGACTGCTGGCCGGGGCCGAGATGGTGGAGGCCACGCTGAGGAAGCTGGTCTTCCACGACCGGCAGGGCGGAAGGCTGCTGGCAATCACCCCCGACACGGGCGTGTTTAGTTTGGAACTTCAATCGGTTCAGTAGCATAATATTGTAGGAGGCAGGTGAATTCTTGATCATGAAACTCTTTACACCCAGTGAACGCTCAAGATCCTGGTCCCGCGCGCTGGCCGTCGCTGGCTTGGCGGTGGCCTTATGCCAGGGAGCCGGCGCGCAGGAAGCGGCCGCTTCGAAAGGCTCGGGCGATGATTTGCCCGACAAGGTGGAACTCGGCGCCTTTGGCGGCGGCAGCTTCTTCCAGCAGGTCAACAAGGGGCTGGGCACCAAGCTGGTGAACGGCGGCGCCTTCGGCTTCCGGGCAACCGAAAACTTCTGGAAGTACATCGGCCTTGAGCAGGCTTTCACCTATAGCGCCAACAACGTTCGCTTCCTGACCCCCGTGACGCCCGGCGGGCCGCAGCTCGACTTCGGCCATCGCATCTACCAGTACTCGCTGAATCCCGTATTCTACTTCTCCGAGCGGGGCTCCAAGATTCGCCCGTTCCTGACGGTCGGCGTCTCCGCGCTGAACTTCACCCCCACCGATTCGGGCAAGGGCTGGGCGCGCAATCCGCTGAATGCCGGATTGCTGGCCAGCGGCATCGACAACAGTCTGAAGGTCGGCATGAACTACGGCGGCGGCCTGAAGTGGCACATGACGGAACGCCTCGGCCTGCGCTTCGACGTGCGCGGCCTGATGTCGCCGAACCCGACCTTCCGCCTGATGGACAGCAACGCCGGAGGGCTCTACATCCCGCGCGGCGAGAAGCTGCACGGCGTCCAGACCACCTTGGGCCTGAGCTACTACATCGGCGAAAAGTACGTTCCGCCTCCGCCCCCGCCTCCGCCGCCTCCGGCCGCCCTGGCGCCCCTGGATGCCGGGACGCTGAGCGCGGGTACGGGCACGCTGTGCCAGGGCCGCGCCATCACGGTGCGCTCGTCCGGCGTCAGCGATCCGGCCGGCCGCAACATCACCTACAAGTGGAAGGTCAACGGCCAGCCGATGGGCGGCAGCACGCCGGAACTCACCTTCACGCCCGACCGCAGCGGCAGCTACATGGTTGAGATGGAGGTGGAGGCCCCCAACGCCGGCAGCCACCCGGTGCGGACGGCGAAGGCCAACACGCTCTCGATGAACGTGCAGGCCTACAACGCCCCCACCATCTCCGGCGTCAGCGCGAACCCGCCGGCCATCACCTACGGGCAGACCTCCTCCCTCAGCGCGCGCGGCACCGGCTCGGCCTGCTCCACCATCGGCTTCCAGTGGAGCGCGTCGGAAGGCTCCATCGCCAACGGCACCTCCGCCAACGCCACCTTCGACAGCAAGAGCGTGCGCTTCGAGCAGGGCGGCAAGATCCAGTCGAAGACCGTGACGGTCACCGCCAAGGTCACCGACGACCGCGGCGCCTCCGTCTCGGGCACCGCCGCCGTGAAGGTCGACTACATCCCGGCGGCCATCCGCTTCTCCGACGTGATCTTCGGCAAGAACTCGGCCCGCGTGAACAACTGCGGCAAGCGCATCCTGCTCGAAGAGGTCGCGCCGAAGGCCGCCGATCCGGACTATGAGATCGTCATGATCGGCCACATCGACCAGGACGAAGTCTCCAAGACGAAGCGCCCCTCCACCCTCGACATGCAGCGCGTGGCCAACGCCTACGCGGTGCTGACGGGCGGCAAGGGCACCTGCGCCAACGTGGACACGTCCCGCATCAAGGTGGACTGGACCGGCACCGAGCAGGTGTCGGAGATGCAGCCCGGCCTGTGCGGCACCTCGGCCCGCGCCACCACCAAGGAGCGCTCCGGCTCGATGGTCTCCACCGCCGACCAGAACCGCCGCGTGGAAGTCTGGCTCGTGCCGAAGGGTACCAAGATGCCGGCGGCGTTCAAGAACGCGAAGGAGATCGACGCCAAGCTGCTGAAGCGGCTCGGCTGCCCCCGGTAAGCAGCCCCCGGCTGACAGGAAAAGAGCCCGGTCCCCTCAGCGGGGGGCCGGGCTCTTCTGCTTCCGAGCCGTTATCAGGCCGGTTCCTGCTGCGTGAGGCAGTGCAGGGAGCCGAAGCCGAGAACGAGGTCCACGGCGTGGATGCCCACCACGGGGCGGTCTTGGAACAGCTCGCCGAGGATGCCGAGCGCCACGCGGTCGTTCGGGTCGTTGAAGGTGGGCACGATCATGGCGGAGTTCGCGATGTAGAAGTTGGCGTAGCTGGCGGGCAGGCGCTCGCCGTCGAAGTAGAGCGGCGCGGGCATGGGCAGGGCAATCACCTCCGGCTTGCTGCCGTCCTCCAGGCGGAGATCCGCGGCGCGCTCCCAGTTTTCCCGGAGCGGGCGGTAGTTGATGTCCTTGGGGTTGTCTTCGCGGATCAGCACCAGCGTGGTGGGATTGACGAAGCGGCAGATGTCGTCGATGTGGCCGTGGGTGTCGTCGCCGACGGGGCCGGCGGCGAGCCACTGGACGTTGGTGACGCCGAGCCACGTCTTGAGGGCCGACTCAAACTCCTCGCGGCCCACGCCCGGGTTGCGCACCTGAATGACGGGGTCGAGGTAGCACTCCTCGGTGGTGAGCAGCGTGCCGCGGCCGTTCACCTCGATTCCGCCGCCCTCGATGACGAAGGGCCTGCCGTTGAGCCGCGCGTCGAAGAGGCGCCTGCCGAGGACGCGGGCGGCGGTCTCCGGCACGCGGCGGTCCTTCTGCCAGTCGGGGTACTTGGCCCACGCGTTGAAGTGGAAGTGGACGATGGCCTTTTCACTCCCGCGCGCCTTCGGACGCTTCACCCACACGGGCCCGGTGTCGCGCGTCCAGCCGCGGTTGGTGGGGTGGACGATGAATTCGACGCGCTTTAGATCGGCCCCCGCCTGAGCCAGGTAGCCGCGGGCCTGCTTCTCGTCCTTGCGGGAGTTGACGAGGATGCGAACCGTTTCGCCGGGCGCGATCTTGCGCACCATTTCGCCGTAAACCCAACGAATGGTGTCGAGCTTCCCAGGCCAGTCGGTCTCGTTGTGGGGCCAGCCCAGCCACGTGGCGGCGTGGCGGTCCCACTCGGCCGGCATGCTGTAGCCCCACTGCGATGGAGTCTTTTCGGTCTTCGCGACGCGTTCTGCCATAATCATATTGTCAACCATGGCCAAGACATCGAAAACCAACCGCCGTTACCGCGAAGACATGACGGAGATGCCGGACTGGCTGAAGCAGAAGAAGTGCCCCAACCGAAACAAATACCTGGGCGGCCCGCGCATCCTGCCGAAGAACCTCACGGGTAAGGAAAAGCTGGCCGACGTCATCGACGACGCCTTCCTGGCCTACAATTCGGCGCGCCTCAAGGAAGGCGTGCAACTGTTCACCCGCAAGATGCTGGAGCCGGACGTCACCATCGGTATGAGCCTCTCCGGCGCGCTCACGCCGGCCGGCCTCGGCTGCTCCTCCATCGTGCCGCTGATCAAGGCGGGCTTCGTCGACTGGATTGTCTCCACCGGCGCCAACCTCTACCACGATCTGCATTTCGCGCTGAACTACCCGGTGCACGTCGGCGACTTCCGCATGGACGACACCGACCTGCGCAACAACGATATCGTGCGTGTCTACGACGTGCTGATGGGCTACAGCGACTGCCTGATGGCCACCGACGAGACTCTGCGCAACATCCTGGTGCAGCCCGAATTCCAGAAGGAGATGGGCACCGCCGAGCTGCACTACTTGCTGGGCAAGTACGCCGCGGAGTGGGAGCGCAAGGCGGGCTTGAAGGACGTCTCCGTGCTGGCCGCCGCCTACCGCGCCGGCGTGCCCTGCTACACGTCCTCGCCGGGCGATTCCACTATCGGCATGAACGTGGCCGGCGTGGAACTCCGCGGCAACAAGCTGCGCGTCAACCCGTCGATCGACGTCAACGAAACCACCGCTTACGTGCTGGCGGCCAAGCGCTCCGGCGGCAAGAGCGCGGTGGTGCTGTGGGGCGGCGGCAGCCCGAAAAACTTCATGCTGCAGACCGAGCCGCAGATCCAGGAAGTGCTGCGCATCAAGGAGTTCGGCCAGGACTACTTCCTGCAGGTGACCGACGCGCGGCCCGACACCGGCGGCCTGAGCGGCGCCACGCCCAGCGAAGCCGTCAGTTGGGGCAAGGTGGACCCCGACCGCCTGCCCGACGCCGTGGTCTGCTACACCGATACCACCATCGCCATGCCACTGCTCACCTCCTACGCTCTCGCGCGCCACCCCAAGCGCCAGCTACGCCGCCTCTACGACCAGCGCGGCGCCATGATCACCGCCCTCACCAAGGAGTACTTCAAGCACAACAAGGTGAAAATGCTGGATGGCTCGGACCCGGTCTTCGACTAAATGAACACCCGCCAGCTTCAGGCCATCGCCCGCGAGCACGGCACGCCGGTGGTGGTGACCGATCACGACGTCATCCGGCGGAACTTCGCGAAGTTCCGCCGCTACCTGCCCAAGGTGCAGCCCTACTACGCAGTGAAGGCGAACCCGGCGCCCGAGATCATCGAGACCCTTTACCGCGCCGGCTCCAGCTTCGACGTCGCCAGCCTGCCCGAGTTCCTGCTGGTCTATAAGAACATCCGGCACCTGCCCGCGGCCGAGCGCCAGAACTTCGTGTGGGACAAGATCGTCTACGCCAATCCGATCAAGCCGCGCGAGACGCTGGAGGCCCTGAACCAGTACAAGCCGCTGGTCACCTACGACAACCTCGACGAGCTGAAGAAGATCCGCGCCTACGCGCCGCAGGCCGGACTCGCCTTGCGCCTGAGAGTGCCCAACACGGGCTCCATGGTTGAGCTCTCCTCCAAGTTCGGCTGCGACCCCGGCGAAGCGCGCGACCTCATCCTGCGCGCGTTTCGCGCCGGCCTGACCGTCGAAGGCGTCTCCTTCCACGTCGGCAGCCAGTGCATCAACGACGACAACTTCGTCCAGGCCCTGAATATCGCCGCCGCGGTGATGGCCGAGGTCCGCGCCCACGGCCACGAAATCAAAATCCTGGACATCGGCGGCGGCTTCCCCGCCCCATACAACGCCCACGTGCCGCGCTTCGAAACCCTGGCCCGCAAGCTCAACGCCGAGATCAACCGCCTCTTCCCGCGGGACATCGAAATCCTGGCCGAACCCGGCCGCTTCTTCGTCGCCTCCGCCGCCACGCTGGTGGCGCGCGTCATCGGCCGCACCTACCGCGACGGCAAGACCGGCTACTACATCGACGACAGCGTCTACCATACCTTCTCCGGGATGATCTTCGATCACTGCCAGTACCCCATCCGCAGCTTCAAGCGCGGCCGCAAGGAGGTCTGCTCCGTCTTCGGCCAGACCTGCGACGGGCTGGACACCATCAGCCAGTCGGAAGAACTGCCTCGCCTGGAGATCGGCGACCTGGTTTACGCCGAGCACATCGGCGCCTACTCCAACGCCTCCTCCACCCACTTCAACGGCTTTCCCCCGGCCAAAGTGGTACACATCAATGTGTGAGCACTCCGAAGCTCGCCGCCGCGCTTGTTCTCTGTAGCCCGTTCCTGGCGGCCGACAGCCGCAACCAGGAGTTTTCCGACTTCACCACGCCGCTGCCCGTGGCGCCGGGCGAAACGCTCGTCATCGGCGTCGTCGGCGGTTGGGAGCGCTGGGACAACCCCGTGCGCTCTATCCGGCGGACTGCCATCAACGTGAAGCGCGAGCGGCTGCCGGGCGTGCACGTGGAGACCGTCGAAAACCACAAGCTGGAACTCGCCGAGCAACTCGTTCGGCGGTCCTTCGATTTCGACCGCGACGGCAAGCTGTCGCACCAGGAGGCGGCGCGCGCCCGCGTGGTGGTCTTCGGGCAGAGCCTGGGCGGCCGCGCCGCCATCTGGCTGTGCCGCACGCTGCAGGGCTGGGGCGTGCCGGTGCGGCTGCTGATCGTGGTGGACGCCTTCGGCAAGGACTCCTACGTGATTCCCGCCAACGTGCGCGAGGCCGCCAACTACTATCAGCGCGAGCACCTGTTCATCAAAGGCGCGCCGGAGATCCGCGCCGCCGATCCCGCGCGCACGCGGATCCTCGAAAACGTCGAGATCAGTTTCCAGGGACGCGGCGACCTCCAGGCCGTGGAGCACGGCTTACTGAAGCGCTTCGCGCTCGACGAGCACGCGCGCATGGAGTACGTGCCGGAGCTGTGGCGAAAGATCGAAGGGATGATCGTGGAGGCAGTGCGGCCGGAGCCGGACACCGCCTCAGGCGTCCCCGGCCCGGCCTACTTCCGCGTCGAGTGCGCCGTAGCGGCGGTGGGCGCTCCGCCCGGAATCTGGTAATTCGGGTAGGCGGGCCGCTTCGGCTCGGCGGAGGGTTTCCTGGACAGCTCCGCCAGCACCACTTCGATGGCCTTCTCCAACTGCGGATCGCGCCCCTGCCTGACGAGTTCGGGATCGTTCTCCACCTCGATGTCCGGCTCGATGCCTGCGTTCTCGGCGATCCACTTCGAAGTGGCCGGGTCCCACACCGCCGAACTCGGCGCGGTGACGATGCCGCCGTCCATCAATTGCGGCGCGCCCGCGCGGCCCACCAGCCCGCCCCACGTCCGCTTGCCCACCAGCGTCCCGGCCCCGGCCCGGCGGAAGTACCACGGCATGGCATCGCCCCCTGAGCCGGCCCATTCGTTGACGATCATCGCTTTCGGTCCGAAGATGGCGCCCTGGGGCTGCAGTTCGTCCTCGCCGTCGCGCGTCGCCACGCGGCTCAGCGGCTTCTGCGTCAGGGCCGCGGCGATATCGGTGGCCAGCGCTCCGCCCCCGTTGTAGCGTTCATCGATGATCGCCGCCTCCTTGCCCACCTGCGCGTAGAAGTAGCGGTTGAAGTTCGTCAGCCCGCCGAACGCGGTATCCGGCATGTAGACGTAGGCCACCCGGCCGTTGGTCGCCTTGTCCACCTTGCGCCGGTTGTCCTCGATCCACCCGAGGTTTCTCAACCCCGCCTCCGACGCGACCGGCACCACCGTCGCGTCGCGCGCACCGGCGCCGTCCGGGTTCGGGCCCACGCGGATCACCACCTGCTTGCCTGCCTTGCCTTCGAAGAAGCTGTAGACACTCTCCCGATCCGTCACATTGCGGCCGTCCACGGCCAGCAGATAGTCGCCCTCCTGCACGTTCACACCCGGCTGCGTCAGCGGCGCGGTGAGTCCGGGGTTCCAGTTCTCTCCGTTGAAGATGCGCTGGAACCGGTAGCGTCCGTTCACCGCCTCGTAGTCGGCTCCCAGCAGCCCGGTCTGTACTGTCTTCACCTCCGGCTGCTCCCCGCCGGCCACGCCCAGGTGGCCCACGCTGATCTCGCCCATCATGTCCTGCATCAGATAGGTCAGCTCGCGGCGCGAGCCGATGCTGGCCAAGTACTTTTTGTACTTGGCCTCGAAATCCGCGGCGTTCACGCCATGCAGGCCCGGGTCGTAGAACATCTCGCGCTGGATCCGCCACGCGTCCCGGTACATCTGGGCCCACTCCTCGCGCGGCTTGACCTTCACTTCGAGGTCAGCCGTCTTCAGCGGTGCCGGAGCCGGGCCCGCGGCCGCCGGCGTGGGCGGCGCGTTGCGCGGAGGCAGCGGCCGGATGGCGCCGATGATCCAGTTGTTCTGCTGCCGGTAGAGCGCCTTCTCTCCGTTCAGGGCCAGCCGGAAGTAGCTGACTCCGGCGAGGGGGGCATCGCCCCGCCGCTCCTTCATGTCGAACCGGTGCACCGTCAGCCCGGGCGGCGTGCCGGGCGCCGGAGCCGCGGCCTCCAGCGCGAAGAGCGTCCCGGCCTTCCCCGCCTGCAGTCCCACGTAGCGCCGCGGGGGCAGCGGCAGAGCGAGCACCCGCTGGAGGATGTTGTCGAAGTCGAGCTTCACCTCGGCCGCCTTCGGCGCGGCGGGCTTGGCGGCATCGGGCTTGGCGGCATCGGGCTTAGGCGCCTCCGCCTTCTTTTCCTCGGCTGCCTTCTCTTCGTCGCTCTCGGGCGCAAACGGCGAAGGATCCGTCTTCGACAAGACGATCAGGTAGACGCTGCTGGTCGCCGTCCGCGCTCCAGACTGGATGTCCGGCTGAATCGCGGGGCCCGAGTCCGTCGAGGCCGTGAAGTAAAGGTGTTTTCCGTCCCGGTCCCACACGGGGTTGCGGGCGTCGCTCATGCCGTCGGTCACCTGCGTGCTCTTGCCCTCCGCCAGGTTGTGCACGAACACCGCGCCCATGTAGTTCCGCAGCGTCTTGGTGTAGGCGATCCACTTTGAATCGGGAGACCAGCTCGGCGCCACGGCCCGGCCCCAGTAGCGGTCCCTGTCGATCACGGCCGCCTGGCCCGACTCCACTTCCAGCGTCCACAGCGTCAGGTGCACATCAGTGAACGCGATCCGCTTGCTGTCGGGCGACCACACCGGCCCGCGGTAGAACGTCGGTTTCTCCTCGATGCGGAACTTCTTCACTTCGCTCCTGGCGTCCTGCGGCGCCAGGTGCAGCTCATATTCGCCCGCGGCGTCTGAGAAATAGGCGATCCAGCGTCCGTCCGGTGACCAGGCCGGGTCGCGCTCCATCACGCCCGGAGTGTTGGTCAGGTTCCTGGGGTCGCCCTTTTCGGCGGGCACCGTCAGTATCTCTCCCCGCGCTTCGAATACGGCGCGCACGCCCGCGGGCGACACCCCCGCGTTCGTGAGCCGTGTGCCGACCTTCACGAACCGCTCCCTCACCTCCGCCAGGTCGCCGGAAACGGTGATGTTCAGCGGCGTCAGCTTCGCGCTCTTCGGGTCGAATAGCTGCAATGCGCCGATCTGCTCGATCACGATGGCGTCCGGACCGGCCGATGCCGATTTGAAGTCCCCGCCCTTGTTCTCCAGCGCGCGAGCGACTTTCTTCGATTGCGGATCGTAGCTGAAAAGCGTGACCGCCCCTTCGCGGTCCGAGAGAAACCAGACCTTGCCGGCCGCCCACATCGGGCAGTAGTCGTTGGAGTTGTCGCGCGGCACCCGCTCCACTCTGGAGGTCTCCAGGTCGGCGATCCACACCGGCGTCGTCATGCCGCCGCGATACCGTTTCCAGGCGGCGAAGGCCCGTCCCATCGGAACGTACGCCATCCGCTTCCCGTCGGGCGAAAACGCCGCCTCGTATCCGACGGGAACCGGCAGCTTCGATTCCGCGCCGCCTTGCGTGGAGATGCTGAACAACTGCGCATAGCGGGGCGTGTTCGAACTCCGGCTGGAGGAAAAGACCACGCGCTTGGAATCGGGCGTCCAGGCCACAGCCACATCGGCGCCAGGGTGCCAGGTTAACCGTCGTGGCACGCCGCCCGCGGCCGGCACCACGAAGACGTCCACGCTGCCGTCGTACTGGCCGGTGAACGCGATCATGGTCCCATCGGGCGAATACACCGGGTTCGTCTCCACGCCCTGCCCCGAGGTCAACCGCCTGGCGGCGCCGCCGCTGCGCCCGGCCACCCACAGGTCGCCGCCATATTCGAACACCACTTCCGTCCGGCTAATGGAGGGATTGCGAAACAGGAAAGGCGCGGCGTCCCCTGATGGAGCCTGCGCGAAAAGGACCAGCGAGAAGAGACCGAGGACGAACAGGCGGAGCATACGGGAACCTCCATCGAAGAGATTAACCCGGATTTCAAAGCGCCCGCTGTAACAAGTCGGACGCGCGGCGGGCCTGCCTCAGCGGGCGTCGTCCGCCAGCAGCCCGCGAATCCGGCCGAAATCCGCGTCCAGTCCGCCGGGCGGCTTGAGTCCCAGCAGCCGGGCCAGCAGCACGTAGACATCCACCGTGCGCGCAGGCGGAATCACCGCGCCGCGGCGGAAGGCCGGTCCTACGCCGGTGAGGATGCCCCGCATCTCGCGGTACTGCCGCGGGTCGTAGCCGTGCATGCCCTGGAGCGCCGGCACGGGCTTGGCGTCCGCGTCGCCCGGCGGCGTCACGAACACGATGGACGGACGCTTGGGCGTGATGACAAGGTCGCCGATGCGCGGGTTGTCGCGGTAGTGCAGGTGCTCCGGCACCTCCGCGCGCCGCCACACGCTCACCTCCGGCGCATTCTTCAGCAACTCGGCGCGCACGCGCTCCGGGTTGTCGCAGTAGAGCATGGTCATCGGCGCCTCATTGGCGGCCCGGCAGCCCTGGAAGTTCGCCTTCTGCGTGAGGTCCAGATGCTCCTCGACGGCGATCTGGCCGTGGTCGGACAGCAGCACGATGTTGGCATCGGGCCGAAGTGCGCGGACCTTCTCAATCAGCACGCCCACGCTGGCGTCCACCTTGGCGATGGCCGCCTTCGTCTCCGGCGCATCGGGCCCGTAGCGGTGCCCGGCCGAATCGACGTCGCTGAAGTAGACGATGACAAAACCCGGCCGCTCGCCGTCCTTCATGCGGAACCAGTCGAGCACCTGCGCGATGCGCTCCTCGTGGCTCACGCGCCCGTCGTACTTCCTGTAGAAGCTGGGCCGCTTCCCGCCGATCTCCGCGTCCGAGCCCGGCCAGAAGAACGTGGCCGCGCGCACGCCCTGCTCTTCCGCCAGCACCCAGATGGGCTTGCCGCCGTACCATTCACCTTCGGCCGCGTTGCGCGTGTATTGAAACCCGCGCCCCAGCGAGCGGTCGTAGAACATCATCGCCACCAAGCCGTGGCGCGCGGGGTGCAGCCCGGTGGCCATGGCGTGGAAGTTCGGAAACGTGGTGGACGGAAAGCTCGGAATGAGACCTTCGACGCTCGCCCCTTCCTTCTTCAAGGCCAGGATGTGGGCCGCCCTTTCGCGCGCGGCGAAGTCGTAGCGGAAGCCGTCCACGGCGATCACCAGAACCGGCGGAGCCGCCGTAGCTGCCGCCTGCAGCAATAACAAACCCGTCCATCCGCGCAGCATCCCCTCCATTATCCTTGCCCCGCGGCTCGGAAAAGCGGCCGGGCGGATTATGATAAGGAGTCAGATTCGCAGGAGCACAGCAGGATGGCCACTCGCAGACAGTTCCTCGCCGCCGCGGGCGTCTCCGCGGCCCACGCCGCGCCCAGTGACCGCATCCGCCTCGCCATGATCGGCGCCGGCGGACGCGGCCGCGACCACTTCAACATGGTCCGCACCTCCGGCGAGAACTCCACCATCGCCGCCGTCTGCGACGTCTGGAAGGTGAACCGCGAGGCCATGGCCGCCAGCGTCGAAAAGACCTTCGGCGCCGCGCCGCGGCAGACCACGCGCTACCAGGACGTGCTCGCCATGCGGGACATCGACGCCGTCCTCATCGCCACGCCCGACGTGACGCATCCCAGGATCCTGGCCGACGCCGTGGCCGCGGGCAAAGACGTCTACGTCGAGAAGCCCTTCGCCGTGGACATCAACGACGCGCGCATGGCTTTCCGCGCCGTCAAGGCGTCGAAGCAGGTGGTTCAGGTGGGCACGCAGCGGCGCAGCGACCCCGGCCTGATGGCCGCCGCCCAGGCCGTCCACGCCGGCGCCATCGGCAAGATCACGCGCGTGTCGATGGAGTACCACTTCCAGGAGCCGCGCTGGCGCCGCGACTTCCACATGATCAAGGCCGAGGATATCGACTGGGAGGCCTTCCAGTTCGGCGGCCGCATCAAAGGGCCGTTCGACGCGCGCAAATTCCGCGAGTGGCAACTGTTCAGCGACACCACCTCCGGCATCGCCGGGCTCTGGATGTGCCACCTGATCGACCTCGCCGCCTGGTTCCTCAAGGACCCCTTCCCCCAGGGCGCCATGACGATGGGCGGTGTCTACCTGTGGAAGGACGGCCGCCAGACCAGCGACGTCTTCCAGTCGATGGTCGAGTACAAGGACTGCCTCGTCACCTTCGCCATGAGCCTCACCAACTCCGCCGGCGGCCGCAACTTGTGGTTCGGCACCAAGGGCGTGCTGGACGCCGAGGGGCTCCGCATCACCGGCGATGGCAGCAAGGATCCGGACCGCGTCATGCAGCCCTACACCGTCGGGAAACTGCCCGGCATAGAATCGCACATGGCCAATTTCCTGCGCTGCGTCCGGACGCGCGCCACGCCGCGCGCCAGCGTCGAAGCGGGATTCTCCCATGCCGTCGCCGGCTGCATGGCCGCCGTCTCGCTCCAGACCGGCCGCCGCGTCGGCTTCAATCCCGCCACCCTGGAGTTGACATGACCCGCCGCCGCTTCGCCGCCACGCTCGCCGCCGCCGCCATGAAAGACGCCGCCCCCATCCGCACCATCGAGGTCTTCCCCATCCGCTACCCGGTGAGCGGCTTCTTCAAGTTCTTCACCAAGCCCGAGCGGCCGGCCGTGTTCGTCAAGATCACGTGCGAGGACGGCACGTTCGGCTGGGGCCAGAGCGTCCCCATCCCGACGTGGAGCTACGAGACGCTGGAGTCCGCCACCAACGCGCTGCGCGCCTATCTGGCGCCGCCGCTCATCGCCAAGAACCCGTCGGACATCGAAGGCGCCCACGCCTTGATGAACAAGGCCATCGCGCCGTCGTACTCCACCGGCATGCCCATCGCCAAGGCGGGCATCGATCTCGCGCTGCACGACATCGCCGGCAAGCTCGCCGGCAAGAGCCTGCCGCAGTTGTGGGGCCGCCAGCCGCTCGAAAAGGTCACGCTTAGCTGGACGGTGAACGTCAGGACCATCGCCGAGGTGGAGCCGCTGATGGTGGACGGCCGCCAGCGCGGCTACCGGCACTTCAATATCAAGGTGGCCCCGGATCCGAAGTTCGACGTGGAACTGGCGCGCACCGTGCGCAGGCTCGCGCCGGATTGCTTCCTCTGGGCCGACGCCAACGGCGGCTACGACGTCTCGACGGCCCTGGCCGTCATCCCGAAACTGCGCGACGCCGGCGTCAACGTGCTCGAGCAGCCGCTGCCCCCCAACCGCCTCAGCGGCCTCGCCGCCATCAAGCGCCAGGGCGCGCTGCCCATCCTCTTCGACGAGGGCGTGGTGAGCGTCTACGACCTGGAGGAGTTCCACAAGCTCGGCCTGCTCGACGGCGTCGCCATGAAGCCGGCCCGCACGGCCGGGTTGTTCGACGCGCGCCGCCAGGTGGAGTACCTCGAGAAGAACAAGCTGATGTTTCTCGGCAGCGGCCTGACGGACCCGGACGTCTCGCTGGCCGCGTCGCTGGCCCTCTACGGGGCATTCCGGCTGAAGTTCCCGGCCGCTCTGAACGGGCTGCAGTTCCTTGCCGGGTCGTGGCTGAAGAAGCCGTTCGTGATGGAGGACGGAGCCATCCGGGTGCCCACCGCGCCGGGCCTTGGCGTGGATGTGGACGAAGAGAAAGTGAGGAGCGCTTCCCGTGACTAAGACTTCGCGACTGCTGCTGTGCCTGGCCCTGCCCGCGCTGGCCGCCGCCCAGATCTCCATGACCGACCATCCGGACGGGCGGCTGGAGTTGAAGGACAACGGCAGGACGGCCCTCGTTTACAATTACGGCCCGCAGTTGAAAGCCGGCGTGCCCGAGAACCGCCGCCGCTGCTGCTACATCTTCCCGGTCTTCACGCCCGCCGGCGTCTCCATGCTCGACGACTTTCCACGCGACCATTACCACCACCACGGCGTCTTCTGGGCCTGGCCGGTCGTCGAGACGCCCTCCGGCAAGTACGACCTCTGGATGTACCGGGGTGTCGAGCACCGCTTTGATAAATGGGTCACGCAGGATGTCCAGCCCCGCAAAGCCTCGCTGGTGGCCGCCAACGGCTGGTTCGCGGGCGGGCAGAAGATCGTCAACGAGACCGTGCGCCTCACGCTGCTACCGGCCAAGGGGAAGGAGCGGAGCTTCGAAGTGGAGCTGATACTCACAGCCACCGGTCAGCCCGTAACCCTGCGCGGCTCGCAGGAAAAAGGCAAGAGCTACGGCGGCTTCAGCGCCCGCTTCGCGCCGCGCGAGCAAACGGCCCTCGCTTCGGCCGAAGGCCCCGTGCCGAGGGATGAAGACCTCGTCCCGCACAAGTGGGCCGAGCTCACCGCGTCCTACGGCGGGAAAAAGGCCACGCTGCGCATCACGCCGGACGCGAAGAACCCGGGCGTTCCCTATCAGTGGTGCCTCCGCAACTACGGCTTCGTCGGCGCCTCGTTCCCCGGCCGGACGGATGCGGTGCAAGGCTTCACTCTGCAGCCCGGCAAACCGCTGACGTTGAAGTTCACCGTCACCGTCTCCGACGTGGACTGATCACCACACGTGCGCCGCGACCAACTCCGGAGCTGCCGGCTGCGCGCCTCGAACCTCCACACGCAGCACCATCTGCAGGTTCTTCAGAGGCCAGCCGGCCTCGAGCTTCCGCAGCAGGGAGTTGACGGCGTCGTCATTGGCCAGCAGCTCGCCCGCGGCCTGCGTCCCCGCGGGACCCAGGCCCGCGGCGAGGATCACCGGACGTCCGGTGCGCGCATCGAGAAGACGCGTCACTATGGCGTAGTCGGCTGAGGAAGGACTGTCCGGCAGGGTCCACCGCCGTCCCTTGCCCGCGGTGTCCTCGATCCAAGCAACGCCGTCGCCGCCCCGGAACACGTAGCGCAGGCGTTCGTTGCCCTGGATCGCCAACTGCCGCGCGAGGCTGCCGAGGAAGACCGCGGGCAAACGGTGGTCTTCCTGAAAAGCGGCACCGCGCCCAGTCAGGATCCGATACGGCTTGTCCGCCTTCGCAAAGTGCGCGGCCAACCTCGCCGCGGCACGCATCTCTCCGGCCGAGACGAAATCCGCTGCACCCTGCCCGTCTTCCGTGCCCTGCGACACACAGATCTGCGTCGGCGACTCCGCCGCCAGAAACGGCTCCCAGAACTGCCGCGCGGGATCGTTGCTCCGCAGCCAGACGGCCGTGGCGGCAACACCGGCCAGGGCCAGCAAGGCGGCCGCGGCCCAGAGCGCCTTCACCCTTCCGCGCGTTCCCGCCCCGCCTTCCGGCGAATCCCCGGCAAGAGCCTCCACGGCCGGACGGAATTCGGGCACATAAGAACCCGGAGGGAGCGCGATTTCGACTTCCGGAGCAGGCCCCAGTTCCTGGTATGCCTGCGCCAGCCGGCGCCGCACTTCGTTGGCCTTGACTCGCACAATCGCGTCCACGCTGGTGTCGTAGTCGGCGGGACGATGAAAAAGAGCCACGCCGATGGTTCTCTCCTTGAGGGTTTCGCTCTCCTCCCGAAGGGCGGCATCGACAACGTGACGCAGAAATTCCTGGCTCCGTTTCGATCCCTTGAACGAGGGACTTCCAAGCAGCCGGTCCAATTCGCGTGCCACTACGTGCGCGTCGGGTGCGGACATCAAGTATGACGTTATCAGGTTTTCAAACCTGTTAGTATCGATTTCCGGTCTTTTCGGCTGTCCCCCCTCCGCCAGGTGATGCCGATGCCGTCACCGGCGGCCTTTCTCCCCCCGCGAGGGGATGAAGAAATGGCGCGAACCGGCGGCGAAGGTCCGGCAACCTTTGCCTGCACCGCCGCATCCAATGAAAGTTGAACCGCTGGAACTCATCACATGTCTCGCCAATCATTCCTTTTCCTCCTCGTCGTGGCAGTGCTGCCCGCATTCGCTGACCGCATTACGCTCAAGAATGGTGACCGCCTCACCGGCACTATCGTCACCACGGACGAGAAAACCCTGACGCTCAAGACCGATTTCGCGGGCGAAGTAAAAATCGACCGCGCCGCCATCACCGCCATCGAATCCGACCAGGTGCTCAGTGTCACGCTGAAAGACCAGGGCAAAGTGGAGGCCAAGGTGCAGGCCACCACGGAAACCGCGATCCTCCGGAAGCCTGACGGCGCAGTGCTCTCCGTCAAGCCCGATACCGTTGCCGCCTTGCGCAACGAAGCGTCCCAGCGCGCCTGGGAGCGTGAGCAGGAGCGGCTCCTGCACCCCCGGCTGACCGATTTCTGGAGCGGCTTTGTTTCTCTCGGCATCGCCAGCGCTAGCGGCAACTCCATGACCACCTCCATCAGTACCGCCGCCGCCGCCACGCGCGCCGCCGGACGCAACAAAATCGCCCTCAATTTCGCCCAGCTCTACGCCACCCAGAGCACCACTCTGCCCTACGGCGCCACCGCCAACCGCATCAGCGGCAGCTTCCGCATCGACCGCGACGTCAACCATCGCCTCTTCGCTTACGGCATCAACGCTTACGACTACGACCGCTTCCTCGACCTCGACCTCCGCGCCGTCCTCGGCGGAGGCTTCGGTTACCACGCCTGGAAGAACCCCAAGGGCTACCTCGACCTGAGCGGCGGCGGCAACTGGAACCGTGAGAAATTCAGCACCCCCGACGGCGACCTCATCCGGAAGTCCGGTGAAGTCGCGTTCGGCCAGGAACTGGGCTACCAGCCCCTGTCCAGGCTCAAACTCTTCGAGCGGCTCTCGATCTTCCCCAACCTGAGCGAGAGCGGCGAGTACCGCTTGAACTTCGACTCCACGGCCAGCGTGCCGGTGCTGAACTGGCTGGAGTGGAACCTGGGCTTCAACAGCCGCTACCTTTCCAACCCCCTCGCCGGCAAGCGCAAGAACGACACCATCCTCACTATGGGGATCCGCGTCAGCTTCGACCAGACGAAGCGCTAACCTTCCACGGCGATCACCTCATATTCCTTCACGCCGGGAATCTCGAACTGCAACTGCCCTCCCTCCACGCGGAAGGCCAGTTTTGTTTTGCCCTCCAGCGCCGTGACGCTGCGCGGCCGGAATCCGGCCGGAATCTGCAGGCTGGCGCGCTGCGCGCCGATGGGATAAGCCTCCCGCGCCGGCCCATGCATCAGCGCCGGGTTGGTGTAGTTCACGATGTGCAGCGCCAGACCCGCTTCCGTCTCCCAATAGAAGATGTCTGCCAGGCCTGGGCCTTCCACTTTCGCGCCCAGCGCGTCGCCAGCCGACCAGCGCACGGCGTTGGCCAGCAGCCGCGAAAGGTCCGGGTTCCAACTGCGCCACAGCGTGCGGTCCACGTCGGATGGGAAATAGGCCACGCGGCCCGGGCCTTCGCGCACGAACAGCTCAGGGCCAGCCGGCGTGTCTTCCCTGCGGTACACCATCTCCGGCGGGAACGCGGCGTAAGGAGGGATGCGGACCAGCGGCGCCCCGGCGCTGTCTTTGACCACAACGCGATTCTGCGCGCCGGGCAGGAAGCGCGTCTGCTCGAAGCCCTCCAGCACGGCGTGCCGGCTCTCGATGCGGAAGTAAGAGTTCCGCAGCGGCCCTTCCAGCGCGCCGCCATAGGACGCGCCGAACGCCGCCGCCAGCCCGAACTCGCCTCTCCTGCGGCCCGTTTCGTCGTAGAGCGACGATTCGTACGTCGCCACCAGCCCGCCGCCCTTTTCCACGAAGCCGCGCAGCGCCGCGCACTCCCCGTCCGTCAACAGCGCCGCGTTCGGCAGCGCCACCGTGCGGTACGCCGCGAGCCGCTCCGCCGTCAGGTCGCCGTCGTGGATCAGGTCGAACGGGATGCGGTTCTCGATCAGCGCGAAATAGAATCCCTGCAGCGCGTCGGTGTTGCGCGATAGCGACGGGTGCCACACCTGCGTGCGCTGCGGCCACACCAACCCCACGGTGCTCAACGGCCGCCGGTTGAAGAAGTGCCGCTCGTTCTCCTTCAGCCACGGGAACACTTCCAGGCCCGTGCCCATCCAGCGCGTGTCCTGCGGGTTGCCGCCGAGCCACGTCAGCCACGGCACCATGCCGCTGGCCGCGCTCTGCTTCAGCCACATGCGCATTTCCAGCGGGCTCTTCGCCGTGTGCCGCCAGATGGCGTCGCTCATGTTGTAGGCGCTGGTGACATTCGTCACCGGCCGGCCGCGCATCACTGCGAAGCCGATGCGGCCCTGCTGTGCACAGTCCCACATCGGCACCTGCCCACTGCGGTCCTGGTGGTCGCCGTTCATCCAGCGCGCCACGCGGGCGATGCGCCGCACGTCGGTCTCGGCCCGGATGCTGCCGCCGAGGTTGCCCACGTAGACGCGGTCGGCGCGGCCCTTCCCTGCCGTCTCGTCCCACAGTTGCCAAACTTCCAACACGCGCTCCAGCCGCCGCTCGGCCCAGCGCCGGAACCGTGGATCCCGGCGGTCGTCCCGCGCCGGCAGGCTGCCGAAAAGCCGCTGGCACTGCCGGCAGTGGCAGATGCTGCCGAGGCCCGTGCCCGGCCAGGCGTTGGTGTAGAACGCATCCGGATCGTAGCGCTCGCACAGCTCGCCGATGATGGCCGTCATGTGCGCGTCGTAGTAGGACGTGAACTCGCAGGTGCGGAACAGGCCCTTGGCCTCGCCGTGCTCCCGCGGCTTGCCGGCCGCATCGCGGGCGAACCACTCGGGCTTCGCCTCCAGCACCTCGGCGAACGCGTGCGAAGGGTCCAGGCGGGCAATCACGCGAATGCCGGCCTTTCTGGCGGCCGCGGAGTACTCGCCGAACAGGTCGCGCGAGCCCAGCATCCGCGCCCTCCGGTGGAGCGGCACCGCCGTCGGGTAGAAGGCCATGATCCCGGCGCAGCTCACAATCAGCCCGTCCACCTTCATCCGCCGCCAGTAGTCGATCCAGCGCCCGACGTCGAGCGTGGCCGCGTCGGCTTCGTTGATGTTCAGTTGCCCCAGCCGCCGCATGCGCTCGTACCAGGGCGCCGCCGCGCCATTCGCACGCCCGCGGCCCGCCTGCCCCGCCGCCGCTGACGTCAGAAACTGCCTACGGTCCATCACTCGACCCCCTTCGCCTCGCAGATTGTGTCCGGCACGACCGTCATCATACTCAGCGATTCCGTAAGGTCGAAATCGGTTGGGGCCGAAGGCCATTTATCCTGAGCATCTTGCCGGGCGAACGCCAGTCCCGGGCATTTCTGCAAATCTCAACAGCCTCTTGACTTGGCGTTCTTCTGACACTATGATTAGTGTCAGCGACTATGCCTAGCGATCCCGACCTCGATTTGCGCGGCAGGCTCATTCGCGGCCTCGGTTCTCTGCGCGACATGCTGCCGGGCTCCTTTGTCGAACGCAAACGCGCCTGCGGCCGACCCAACTGCCATTGCGCCGACGGCAAGCAACTGCACACGCAGTATCAGATTTCCGTCCTGGTCGAGGGCCAGCCCAAAGCGTTCAACGTGCCTGCCAAGTTGGTCGAGCAAGTCCGCAAGCAGGTCGAGATGCGCGGTCGTTTTGATGCCGCCGCTGCCACCATCTGCGGTATCAACCTGAAGCGACTCCTCAAACAGAAGGAAGACCAGTAGGTTTGTCCCGGCACCAGTTCGAGGCTTATCTCGACAAGGTGTTTGATTTCTCCAACCGGGTCGGCGCACTGCCGGAAGGCCGCCAGTGGCCGCAACATCCTTGGAAGAAGGTCTTTGAGGCTGTCTTCTTGGGGGCGGCCATGCAAATGCCCAGTCTGCTCCAGATCGAAGCCGAGTGCCGCGATGGAGCTTTGGCGAAGCGGATTGGACCGATCAGTGATGACACCATCGGCTACGCGCTCCAACGCCAGTCTCCCGAGCCCGTCTTCGCGCTGGGGTGTGAAATCGCCCGCCGTCTGAAACGAAACGGGGTCCTCCGCTCGGACTGGTCCAGAGGGCTGGTGGTGGCCGCCGTGGATGGGATCGAGATTTGCAGTTCCTTCGCCCGTTGCTGCGATGCCTGCATGCACCGCGAGGTGGAGCACAAAGTGCGCGGCGAGATGCGGACCGATATTCAGTATTATCATCGCCTGGTCGCGGTCACGGTCGTCAGCACGCCTTTTCCGATTCCGCTGGGCATTCGTTTTCAGAAAGACGGCGAGGCAGAAGTGCCCTGCGCGCTGGCACTGATACAGGATCTGGTCGGCCGGTTGGGCCGCCGCTTTGTGGACATTCTGGTGGGGGATGCGATCTATCTCCAAGCGCCCTTTGTCAAAGCCGTGGAAGGTTTGGGTTGGGACTGGGCCTTCACGCTGAAAGAGAATCAGCCGGATTTGCTGCGTGAGGCAGAGTGCCTCACCGCCGGCCCTCCCGGAGCGATTCAGGTGGAGCGAGATCGGGAACTTCGCTGGTGGCACCTGCCGGAAGTCGATTGGCCCGTCGCCGATCGCCTGGTGCGGGTTGTCAAAACGTTTCGCATCGCCCACCAGCGAAAGGTAACCGTCAGCCAAGATGGCGCTCATCGGAAAAAGACCAAGACCGAGGTGACCGAAGAGAGCACCAACTTCTATGCCACCAATTTCAAACTCGGCTCGATTCCTCCGCTCTTCGTCTATCAACTGAGCCGTAGCCGGTGGCGGATCGATACCGAAGTATTTCAGACCCTGACCACCGACTGCCACCTCAAACACCCGGCGGTCCACCAAAGTACGGCTCTCGTCGTGCTGACAATGATCCGGCTGCTGGCTTACGCTCTGTCGTTGGTTTTCTATCATCAGCAGATCCGCAGCCATGCCCGCGGCCGCTGCCAAAACTTCCAAGAATTTGCCAAGCGCATGGCCTACTGGTTCGTAGCCCGTTCCGCCGACACCAGTTGATTTCTTCGCCGTGCTGCACTCCGCTGTGTCGCCGCTCTCTCCTGCGACGTCCATGCCGGACGCCGCCGCCACCGTATTGCTTCCGGGCGGGAAATCAATCCCCCAACTCCGTTTTTCAGCCACTTCCACCCCGCCACAGGTCATTGCAACTTCCCTCGCCTCCCCCAATTTCCATAACCCACGCCAAATCAGAGGCGGGCCGGATGGGAAGAGGGGACCTTACGGAATCGCTG
>DAHVTI010000194.1 GCA_027324255.1 Bryobacterales bacterium
TAGTTTTCGTTCTCCAGGCCGGCGCGCCCGCCGTAGCGCGCATGCTTCGGCCACTCGCGCACCGTGATCTCGTCGGGCACTTTGAAGCCGAATTTCAACTGCGGCGGCGCCGCGGCGAACAGCCGCTGCCAGTAGCTCTCCGACGGGAACTGGTAGAACGAAAAATCGCCGCACACCGCCGGGAAGGTCTCGGCGTACTCCGTCAGGCACTCGCTTTCGAACTTCTTCTGCGAGAACCGGCCGCGCGTGAAGTACCGCTCGCGCGTGTAGATCTGCCCCAGCCAGCCTTCGTACTTCCAGGAACTCGTGCCCAGGTAGATGCCCTCTTCGGCCAGCGAGTGCAGGCGCGCGCCCAGGGCCTCCTTGAAGGTCGGCCCGGCTTCGAACAGCGGCAGGTTCTCCATGATGTCCCCTCTCCTTTCAGTTATACTGTTTGCCAACCCGCCCGGATCTGGGAGATTCGCGTGTTGCTTTTCTTTATCGCTTTCGTAGCCCTGTCTGCCTCCGCTCAAACTGTCTCGTTCAACCGCGACGTGCGCCCCATCCTCTCCGACCGCTGCTACACCTGCCACGGGCCCGACTCCGCCTCGCGCAAGAGCAAGCTGCGGCTCGACCGCGAAGCCGATTCGCGGCTCGCCATCGTCCCCGGCGAACCCGGCAAGAGCGAGTTGATCGCCCGCATCACCTCCACCAACCGCATCAAGCGCATGCCGCCCGCCTACCTCGGACACAACGCGCTGCCGGAAGCCCAGATCAGCGTCCTGAAGCGCTGGATCGAGCAGGGCGCCGCCTACGAGTCCCATTGGTCGCTGATCCCGCCGCGCCGCCCTGAAGTGCCCGCCGGGCGGAACCCCATCGACGACCTGGTGCGCCGCCGCCTGGCGCGAGAAGGGCTGCAGCCTTCGCCGCCCGCGACGCCGGCCACGCTGCTGCGGCGCGTCACCTTCGACCTCACCGGCCTTCCTCCCACGCCCGCCGAGGTGGAGGCGTTCGTGAAAAACCCGTCTTCTTATGAGCAGGTGGTGGACCGGCTGCTGCAGTCCCCGCGCTACGCCGAGCGCATGGCCATACGCTGGCTGGAAGCCGCGCGCTATGCCGACTCCAACGGCTACCAGTCCGACGGGCCGCGCGACATGTACCGCTACCGCGACTGGGTGCTGGACGCCTTCCGCGCCAACATGCCCTTCGACCGCTTCACCATCGAGCAACTGGCCGGCGACCTCCTGCCCAATCCGACCCTTTCACAGCGCATCGCCACCGCGTTCCACCGCAACCACTCCACCAGCGCCGAAGGCGGCATCGTCGACGAAGAGTTCCGCGTCCAGTACGTGGCCGACCGCGCCGAAACCACCTCCACCGTGTGGCTCGGCATGACCGCCGGCTGCGCCCGCTGCCACGACCACAAATACGACCCCATCCGACAGAAGGACTTCTACCAGCTCTTCGCCTTCTTCAACAACGTGCCCGAGAAGGGCTTCGTCTACAACTTCGGCAACGAGGAGCCCTACATCCCGGCGCCCTACCCGGACCAGCAGGCGAAGCTCGACGATTTCGACCGGCGCATCAGTGCCGCGCGCGCCCGTCTCGCCGCGCTCGATTCCGCCGCCAACCGCGCCTTCGCGAAGTGGCACCGCCGCCCGCCCGAAGAGAACTGGACCATCACCGAGGGCCTGCAACTGCACGCGCCGCAAACCGAGGCCTTCGACGGCCGGCGCGTGGTGGACTACGGCAACCAGGTGGCGCAGTTCTCCTTCCACGACCCCTACACGTTCTCCGCCCGGATCCGCCCCGAATCGTCTGACGGCGCCATCGTTTCGCGCGGCGAGGACTACTTCGAAGGCCAGGGGCACTTCGTGCACCTGGTGAAAGGCAAGCTCCGCTTCCACGCTACGTATCGCTGGACGGACCTCGCCATGCGCCTGGAGACCGCCGAGCCGCTGCCGCTGCACCAGTGGCAGCACGTGGCCGTCACCTACGACGGCTCCATGCACGCCTCGCACGTCGCCGTCTACGTCAACGGCGTCAAACAAAAGGTCCATATTCTGTTCGATCAGCCCATCTGGCCCTTCGACACCAAGGAGCCGTTCCGCATCGGCGCCGGGGGCGGCAAGCGCTTCAAAGGCGACATTCGCGACGTCCGCGTCTACACACGCGCGCTACCGGCGGAAGAGGCGGCCGTGCTGGCCGGCGCCAACGAGACCGCGCGCCGCCGCATGTGGTTCGACGAGCGCTACGCCCCCGCTGCCTGGCGCGACGCCCGCGCGGCGCTCGCAAAGCTGGAGCGCGAACGCGCCGCTTTCCATGCAACCATCCCCACGGTGATGGTGATGGCTGAAAGCGAGACGCCGCACAAGAGCTACATCCTGAGCCGCGGCGCCTACGACGCGCACGGCGAAGAGGTCCACCCGGACGTCCCCGCCTTCCTCCCGCCGCTCCCGCCGGACGCCCCGCGCAACCGCCTGGGCCTGGCCCGCTGGCTGGTGTCGCGCGACAACCCGCTCACCGCCCGCGTCACCGTCAACCGCTTCTGGCAGATGCTGTTCGGCACCGGCCTCGTCAAGACCGTCGAGGACTTCGGCTCGCAGGGCGAATGGCCCCTCCACCAGGAGCTGCTGGACTGGCTGGCCGTCGAGTTCATGGACTCCGGCTGGGACGTCCGCCACATCCTCAAGACCATCGTGATGAGCGAGACCTACCGCCAGGCCTCCGCCGTCTCCCCTGCCCTGCTCCAGAAGGACCCCGAGAACCGCCTGCTGGCCCGCGGCCCGCGCATCCGCCTCTCGCCGGAGATGATCCGCGACCAGGCGCTGTTCGTCTCCGGGCTCCTGGTGGAGAGACTCGGCGGACCTTCGGTGCACCCCTACCAGCCCGCCGGACTGTGGCAGGAACTCAGCGGCGGCAAGGGCTACCAGCAGGACCACGGCGAGGGCCTCTGGCGGCGCAGCCTGTATTCGTATTGGAAACGCACCGTCGCGCCGCCGGGCATGATCAACTTCGATTCGCCCACGCGCGAAACCTGCGTGGTGCGCGAAACCCGCACCAACACGCCGCTGCAGGCCCTCACGCTGATGAACGACGTGATCTTCGTCGAAGCCTCGCGCAAGCTGGCCGAGCGCGTGGTGCATGCCGCGCCCTCGGATGACGCCCGCCTGCGTCAGGCCTTCCAACTCGTGCTCGCCCGGCCGCCCAGACAGAACGAGGCTGAATTGTTCTCGCTGACTTTGAACCGTTTCGCGGCTTATTACGACGCCCACCCGCAGGACGCCGGCAGGTTCCTGCAGTCCGGCGAAGCGCCGCGCGACGCCTCCATTCCCACGCCGCAGCTCGCCGCCTGGACCGCCGTCTCCAGCCTCCTGCTCAACCTCGACGAGGCCATCACCAAGGAGTAATCCGAAATGACCCGCCGCCAACTGCTCCAACGCCTCCCCGCCGGCCTCGGCATCGCGTCGCTGTCGCATCTCTTGAATGCCGGCACCGGACTGCCCGGCCTGCCGCACCATGCGCCCAAAGCCAAGCGCGTCATCTGCCTGTTCCAGTCCGGCGGCCCGTCGCAGATGGAGACCTTCGACTACAAGCCGCGTCTGAAGGAGTTTCAGGGCACGGACCTGCCGGAGTC
>DAHVTI010000204.1 GCA_027324255.1 Bryobacterales bacterium
GCTGAACACTTCAAACCGATCACCCACGGCTTGCCGGAATAGGCCCTCGGCCATCTGGCTTCGCGCCGAGTTACCCGTGCAGAGAACCAGAAGCTTCGGTTTCATGCTTTCCTCGCACGGACGAACGCGCTCATGAACTTCCCATCCACGCCAGGTGCTATGGCATCCACGTCGACGCCTTTGGTAGTCAGGAACTCGCGGGCGTCCTCGACGTTGTAGACTCTCGTCGGTTCCATCGAGATCTCGATGAAACCCGCGCGCGCCAACTTCCTGACATACTCCGCTTCCTCCATGGCGCCGGCAATGCACCCCACCCACAATTCGACGTTGCGCCGGACATCCGCGGGAACTTCGCCACGGACGACGACATCGGAGACCGCGAATCGGCCACCAGGTTTCAAGACTCGGAACGCTTCCCTGGTCACCCGGTCCTTGTCCGCCGAGAGGTTGATGACGCAGTTCGAAATGATCACGTCCACGCTGTTGTCGGGAAGTGGAATCTGTTCGATTTCGCCTTTGAGGAACTCCACGTTCTCGACGCCCGCCTTACGCTGATTCTCCCGTGCCAAAGCGAGCATCTCATCGGTCATGTCGAGGCCATCAGCAGCTTCCGCGCCGTGAAGATCTCCGGCATCTTTTCCGGCTCCGCCGTGTCCCAGTTCCGGTTGTTGTCGAACCCGTTCACGTTGAACCGCACCGCCCCCTCCGCCATCCCATCGATGTCGAACACCGGCATCACCTGCCACACCGCCACCTTCCGCAGCCGCGCCGCCTCGGCATCATCGGAAAGCAGGCACCGCACCGCCCCGTCCGCCGCCCACGACGTCCCCGCCTCCCAGGCATGCTGCCGCGCCATCAGCCAGATGACTTTCTTCTCCCCCTCCGCCACCGCCGGATCCGTGATCGTCAGCAGCGGGATCTCCTTACCCCGCGCCGTCCGCCCGGCCACCCCCACCCTCAGGTGCGGATGCCGCATCGCCGTCAGCCGCCGCAACTCGACGCCCGTATACGGCTCCATGTGCGCAATCCAAATCCGTGCCCGCTCCGGCCGGAACCGCACCGTCAGCCGGATCTCTTTCTCATCCCAACTCGCCTGCTCGTCCGTGAAGTGGGTCCAGTTCTTCTGGTCGTAACTGAAGACCGGCCGCGTATTCTTCGTCACCGCGTGCGACCCCGGCTTGAAGTTGTACTCTCCCACCAGGTCGATGAAATCGATCTGCACCTCTTCCCCCCGCCTCAGCCCGTCCAGTCGAAAGTAGTACCAGTTCGCCTGCCGGTTCCGCCCATTCTGATCCGCCTGCCCCTTCACCGCGCAAATCAAATGCTGCGGCCCCACGTCCTCCACCCTCCCGACACCCCCCCCTCAAACCCCGCCGACACCACAATCGCCGCCAGCACCGGAATCATCATGGCGCCTCCAATCATCTCAAGCTCGTACACCTCCGGCTTGAGTCGCGTCAACCGGCTTGCCGCAACTCGCCGCCGCTGCGCTCCACCGTGCTCAGGGAGAGCCCGATTTCTCGATTCCGGCCTGCGACCAGCGCCTTTGGCTTTGCCCACTGCCGACACGCTGCGACTGCGGCTGCAACTTCCGTTTCCAGCCCCGACAGCGGAACCCAGCCACTTGCGAATGCACCCTCATTGCTGAAGTGCGACAGCCTGTTTCGCCAATCCACCAGCTGCCGCACCGCCTTCCTCGCCTCGTTCAACCTCGGCGTGGTCTGCGTGCTCAGAAAGTCGAGAAGGTCTTTTAGCTCCATCTGCTCTGCCTCCTCGATCCACCGCCTCAGCCCGTCTCGTCTCTCGTACTCCCAAGGCATCGGCAGAGCCGGTCGCACGGCTTCCAGGAGTTCGGCCCTGCACTCTTCCAGCCATGGCAGTATAACGGTGGCTTGTGCCCGCCAAATGCGCCGGCTGAGTTCGTGTTCCCGTCTCTGCATTGCCAGCCAGCTTGAATGAGTCACCTGCCGGTCGTCCACCCTCTGCTCCATGCCCCTCACCCATGTGGCTACCGCAGCTACCCCCCAACCCGCTTCCTCGCCGTACTCGATCAACACCCGGCATGGAGATTTCAATGTGTCCAGGGAGCATCTCGAGAGCCGCTCAGCCAACAGCGGATCCCCCAGCGCGAGCTGTGCGATCGTCTCTACCCTCAGTTCGTGCTCCAGCGCGCTCGTCCCATGCGGCCGCCTCACCAATCCTGCTGCATAACACCGCATGTCCAAAATGGTCGATACTCCTTCCCAATTCAGAACTTCCAGCCCCACTTCCGGCTTGGGTCCGCGGACTTCCGTCCCCTTTCCCTCTAGCAGCAGGCAAACCACGCCGCCACCCGGCCCTCTGTCCCGCGTCGCACGGCGAAACTCCTCCAGGAAACTCGCCCACTCCTGGGCTGGCGCCGACTCGCGGAATTCGATGCGCACCACCCCGTGAAACCCCTCGTGCTTCGCCAGATCCCAACAATCTTCAGCAGGCTGCCCGCCCTGGCAATACCGATTCACAACCTCCATCGGAATCGACCCATTCGGATTGCTCTCGAGTGGGTGCAGCCACAGGTCGTAATCACGAGACTTGTCGTCCAGGGCATCCCAGAAACCCTCCCCACCCCTTTCTGGGAATCGAAGCACCAGATTCGTCCCCTCCCTCAAGTACCGGGCACTCTGCTCCACGAAAGCCCGGGGACCCGGCAATCCCCACCAGTCACGCACCGCTGCTTACCTTCGCGTTCAGCTTCAGCGCCTCCCGGATCACCCGATCCACTTCCCAATGGCCCGGCCGGCCATCTACCTCGCGCACCAGACGCATCAGTTTGGCCCACGTGGCTAGGCCTGTGCCGCCTTCCTGCACCAACTCTTCCGCCAATGCTAGGTCTTCGTCCCTCAGCGGTCCGCCCGTCGCAACAAGCGACAGGTACTGTTCCGCCTCCAACACATCCGCACACCCACTACCTGCCCTGAAGCGTTCAATGTCGCTCCCAACCTGCTCCAGCGCTTCCTTGAAAGTCCGGCTCCGGACCCTTTCTCCCAGTTCGGCAATCAGTACCGGCCACAGTCTCGTCTTTTCCACCACACCTGCCGCTTCGTCGGCGAAGTGGGCAATCTGCTGCTCCCTGAGCCACTGTTCCAACATCTCCGGCAGCCAGGGCTCCAACGCTACCTCGCGGAAATACGACTTCGTGCCCTCCACTGGAAGGTCCTTCTTCCTCAGCCGCACCCACTCCAGTGTCTTCCTCGGCCCGGCCAGGAAGATGTAGTGCAGGTACCCTGCCTTTGAGTGTGCCTTTTCCGTCCTCGCCACCGCCGCCTTCACCCAGTCCACCGTCCAGTTGACCTCGTCCGCCACGATCATCGCCGTCGGCGCCGTGTATGACCTGTCCACCCTCTTCAACATCTCCTGTTCGAACTCCGCGACGCCCTTCGCCGCGGAATAGTGGGTATTGGCCTCGCCGTAAACGTGCTCCAAGTACGTCGCCGTCTCTGTCAGTCCCAGGTTCCGGCTTCCCAGAATCACGCTCACCCCGTGCGCCTCCTGCTTCACCATCGTCATCTGCTTCGCCGTCAACGGCGCCCACCGCGATCTCTCCCCTTTGCTGTCCACTCTCTCCCGGTAGTCTTCAGCCCTGTAGTGGTACTTCTCTATCGGCGTCTTCTGCAACTCAGCTTCGATCTCGTTGGGTGTGCCCAGGAATGGCAGCAACTGAGGGCTTCTCAGTCCGTATCGACCGTCCGGCAACTCCTTCAATACCCCCAGCCCCACCATCTCGTCCAAGAGCACCCGGAACGAATGGTCCGTGCCCTTATCGCCGATCTTCGACGGGTACCAGTCCCGTGCGGTTTCCAGAATCTCTTTCCAGTGCATTCCCTCGAATAGGCTCACCCGCCTCTCCACGGCGTGGTGCGCCACCCCGTACGCAATCACATGGTAGCGGTGATCCAGTTCCAGGGTCCTCTGGAAGTCCTCCCGGATCTTCTTATGCAGGTTGGGATCCTCCAGCGCCAGTTCCACGTCTTCTTTCGTCACCGCATACGGTGGCGTCACTCGCGCGTCGTACCTTTCGTGATTCGCAGGCTGTAATACCCCTTCAAGGAGGTGCGTGCACGCCACCTGGATCAGCTTCGGATAGTAGTTGGTCCGGCTCAGAATGGCCCACACCGGCTCCCTCTCCGTCATTCGGTAGCCCAACGCCTGTAACGGTTGCTCAATGAGTCTCCGCGCCTCCCGCCACTCCCCGTTTGCCAGCAATGGCCCCACGCAGATCCCCGGCCCAAGGTGCGTCAACGGATTGTTCGGATCCCGGTTTACCTTCTGCACGTTGTGCAATCCGCAGAACACAACCTTGAAGCGGTGTGAAACCTCCTCACTCTCCATCAGCGCCTTGAACATCTTCAGCCGCGGGAACGACTCTCCAGCGTCCTTCTCCAGAAACTCGTCGCACTCGTCTAGCAGCACCAGCAGTTTCCGCGTCGGCTTCGCCATCAACCACTTCCGGTAGTATCCGAGTAACGCCTCCCCGCTCGGATTCTCTGCTTCCACCGCGATTCCAGCCTCGCGCGATTTCATCGCCAGGTGCCTCCAGATCCTGTCGATGTCTCCCTGGCCAGCAAACAGCCTGGCTTCGTTGTCCAGGTCCAGAAAGATTGCCCGCTCCTCCTCCCTCTCGCTGTCAAACCGCGCCCGCGCCTCCTTGAGTAGTGCCGTCTTGCCCAACTGCCTGCCCCCGTACACCAGGCACGGACCACGGAAGTCCAGAAGATCCTCAATCTCCTTCCGCCGGCCGAAGAACATCTCTCTCGCCACATAGCCCCCGCGCGTCGTGTATGGCGTCGCAAACGAAAACGGCAGCAGCAACCGGAAGAACGTCTCGATCCTCGGCGGCGGCTCCAGCGCCAGCCGCATCATCGCGATTTCGTCTACCACCAGCAGCGGCAGCCGATCTCTCCGAACTTGGCTCGCCAGTTGCCGTCTCGCAATGAGATCCATGCGCCCCAGGTACAAGACGACTGCCGGCCGCCGGTCCTGCCGCGCTTTCACGGCGCGAACCACCTCGCCCACCGATAGCCGCCCGTGCGCCAGGTGCAGCCCGAACCGTGCGTCTCCGAATAGGTCGGACGCTTCGCTACCCCACGCCGGAATCGGACACGGCGGAGTCTTCACGGTCAACACCGTGCTGTGCAGCTTGTTCCTCTCCTCAAAGGCCGAAATCCTCGGAGCCGCCCATCCCAGGAACGCCAGCAGTTTTCTCAGTTCCTCCTGCCTGCCGGCCTGAGTCAGGCCCCCCAAATCCTTCAACCCCGACCACTGGTGCAGCGCCTCCCTGCTCATCTCCCGCTGCTCCGCCGTCATTTCGCTCACCGCTGGCAGACCCTCCACCTTCTTCTCTTGCCGCAACGCCTGTTGCAGCCACGGCAACTCCGTGCGCCCCAGGACCTCAATCTGCCGGGTGACGAACTCCTCGAACACGTCCAAGTTCGCCGATTGGTCCAAATCGCTCTCGTTGCGCTCCACCATGTCCAGCAACTCGCCCGCCGCCTGCGCGTCCACCAGCGACTTGCTCGCCAGCAATCCCCGGATTCGCCCGTACTGTGCTTTGCCCGGACGGTCCGTCTCCATCCGGTCCAGCCGACGCTTCGTTGCCGCTACGTAACCCGCGCGCAATTCGTCCAGCGGTTCGAGAATCCGGCTCAGCCGCTTCTCCTCCTCGCGGAAATCCTCCGTGCTCTCAATCGTTGCGCCCAAGCTCTCCAATTGCCGGGCATACTCGTCCCGCTGCCCTTCGTCGATGAGCGATTGTGCCACCGCCGCCTCCACCATCTTCTTGGCGTCCCCAAGCCTCCGGCTGAACCGCTTCCGCCTAATTCGCAGCCCTTCCTCGATTCGCTCTCCCACATCTTCCTTTTCCGCCGCCGCCCACCCTTCCTTCGCCGCCAGTTCCTGCAGCAGACGCACCGACCGGAAATCTCCCGCCTCCGCGTGTGACGCCGACGCTGTCCGCCAAGTGAGCGGCTCACGATCCTCCCTCTCCAGCAGCCGCATCAGTCCGCCGGCATCGTCTTCGAGAATGGGCTTGAGCTCCTCGTCCAGCGACACCGCTCCTGTCAGCAGCCAATCCCGGCCCAAAACCGCAAACTCATCCGGTTCCTCCGTCGCCAGCGGCTTCGCCGGATTGTGGAAATCCTCCAAACCTTCCAGCGCCTCGATCACGCTGGCCGAAATTCCACTCTCCCCCTCCATCCGCTCCGCTTCCGCTCGGGCCGGTTCCACCCGCTTCCGCAGTTCGTCAAGTAATTCAGCCGTAAACTCGTCCCGGCCCGCGCCTGAATCCCGAGCCACGCTAAGGGTCGCCCACTCCTTCGCCAATCCCACTGCCTCCTTGAACTTGTCCACCAGCCTGTTGAACGCCGCTCCCGAAATCGGATAGGCCCCTGCATGCCCATTTTCCGCATCCACGTCGTGGATCGTCCGATGGATCGTCTTTAGGTCCTCCAGCTTCCTTGCCTGGATCAACGTCGCGCGAGCCCGCCCCTCCTCATTCCCCGCCGCCGGCCCCAGCAGTTCATCCAGGGCGCCTCCGGCTGCCAGGCAGCTCCGCAACACCTCCGAGGCACGGGCAAACTGCATGTTCGGATTCTCGTTCTTCTCCAGCCACCGCCTGATTTCTTCCGACCTGCTTTGCACCACCGCTTCCGCTGCGATTTGGCCCTTCACTCCCTGCACCTGCTCGGGCGTCAGCACCGTTCCCTTTCCGGCACGGTCCGCCAGCCACACGATCAGACTCCGGATTTGCGGATAATTCGCAACGTGCCGCGCGCACTCCTCCAACAGTTGCTCCGCCGACGCGCCTCCGCCCAGTAGCGCAATCCGCATGCCGGCCACCGCTCCCGCCAGTCCCGCCTCCTCAGTTTCCTTGATGGCCACCCAGACAGCGATCGAGTCAAGGTCCGGCACCACCCGGCTCACCAATCCCTCCGGCTTGCACAAGTAGCGGTGAAACGCCATTGCGTGCGCCAGTTGGCTTGGCACCGGACTATCGCCGAGCGATTCCTCCAGCCGCTTTGCCACGTGGTAGACCAGTCCGTATCTGCCCCGCGCCAGCAGCCTCATCAGAAGTTCTTCACGGCCATCCCGGGATCTGGCCTCAAGCGGCTGGGGCCTCTGCTGCTCCGCCTCCACCGTTCCTGCCGCCCGGCTCGCCTCCTCCTGGGTCTCGGCTTCAGCCTGTCGAGGTTTCTCCTGCTCCACCTCTACTTCTCCCGCCGACTGGTTTGCCTCCTCCCGCGGCGCGACCTCCTCCAGTCGCCCCGCCTCCGCCTCTGCCGCCGCCTGGCATGCCTCCTCCGCCGAAGGAGTCATCATCTCCGTGCGGGACTCTTCCGCTTGCTCCCTGCTCTGGGCTCCGCCACGTGTGTCCAGCCCAGCCTCTGCCGCCTCCACCCCCTCACCTCCCGGTGCAACTTCTCCCTCTTCCTTGCCCAGGTCCGCCTCTGCCCCCCGCCCATTGGACGCCTCAACCGACCCCATTTCGGAGCGCCCGCCCTCTACGCTCTCAGGCTCCTCCTCGGGCTCGTGGCAACCTCTGCCGCCCTCATCGGCCCCGCCATCCCCCTCCGCTTCCTGGGCACGCCCGAGCAGCAGGACCGGCTCTTCCCCGTCCTCGAGGAGCGGGTCGGCTGCTTCGCCGCCACCGAACCCGAGGCCGGCAGC
>DAHVTI010000207.1 GCA_027324255.1 Bryobacterales bacterium
CGCTACATGCGCTCGACGCCGCTCATCTTCTCCATCGCGCTGGTCGGCGTCGGCTGGGCCACGGGCGGCGGCGCCGCCCAGATCCTGTTCAGCCTCTTCGGAGAAATGGTCTTCCACCGCGGCGCGGCCGGCATCGGCGAGGTCTGGGGCTGCGCCGGCATCGGCCTCATCGTGGGCGGCCTTGCCGCCAACACCTGGGGCCGCAAGCTCAGTTTCCAGGCCTACAAGCGCGTGGTCGTGCTCTGCTACGTGGTCCACGGCGGGGCCTACGTCCTTTTCAGCCTCAGCCGCGGCTATGCCGCCGCCCTCTTCCTCATCGGCTTGAGCCGCGCGGCGGTGGCCGTCAGCTCCGTGCTGAACTTCAGCCAGGTGCTCCGCCACGTCCCGAACGAGTTCCGCGGGCGTGTCTTCTCCACCATGGAGTCCATGGTCTGGGCCACAATGATGGTGTCGATGGTCGCGGCCGGAGTCGCCTCGGCCGGTACCGATCCTCGCATCATCGGGGTCGTGGCCGGTTGCCTGAGTTCGACGACGGCCCTGGTCTGGGGTTGGGCCGAGGCCCGCGGGCTGCTGCCGGAGCCCGCGCCGGAAGGCGTCGATCCCGCCGAAATCGAGCTGCACGGAGATCCGCATGCCTGAGCTGAACGGCAAAGCCATCCTGGTGACCGGCGCCGCGCGGCGCATCGGGCGCGCCATCGCCCTCCGCCTGCATCAGGAAGGCGCGCGCGTCCTCATCCACTACGGGACGTCGGAGCACGAAGCGCGCAAGGTCTCTCTCGAATGCGGCGGCGCCCCGCTCTACCAGGCTGGCCTCGAGTCCGTGGACGCTATCCGCGCCATGTTCGCCGAAATCGAGGCGCGCGAGGGCGCCCTGTACGGGGTGGTGAACAACGCCGCCCGCTTCACGCGCGTCCCGCCGCTCGAGATCACCGAAGAGCAGTGGGACTTCATCCACAGCGTCAACCTGAAGGCGGCTTTCTTCTGCGCCCAACAGGCCGCGCTGCTCATGCGCCGCGGCGGCGGCGAAGGCCGCATCGTGAACATCAGCTCGATGGGCGCGTTCCTGGCCTGGCCGGAGCACATTCACTACTGCGCCTCGAAGGCCGGGGTGGTGCAGATGACCCGCGCCCTGGCCAAGGCCCTCGCTCCGGACATCTCGGTGAACTCCGTGGCGCCGGGCGTGATTCCTTTCGAGGAGGCCGAAGATCCCCGCATCGCCGCCATGGCGGCAGCCACCCCCGCCGGCCGGCCCGGCACGGGCGCCGAGATCGCCGAGGCAGTGATTTACTTCTTGAAGGCCACGGCCTTTGTCACAGGCCAGGTGCTCCAGGTGGATGGTGGTTTGGGCCTGAAATAGACGCCTACACGCCCACCAGCCGGCTCAGTTCGCTCACCGCCGCGGCCAGGTTCTCCGAGGTGCGGTTCAGCTCTTCCGACTCCGCGGCGCTTTCGTCGGCCGAGCGCGCGGTTTGAGCCGTCGCGTTTTCGATCGACAGCAGCGAGCGCCCCAGCCGGTCCATCCCCGCCGCCTGGTTGGCGCTGCCGGCGCGCACCTGTCCCACCAGCGCGCGCACCTGCTCGGCGTCTTCCGCGATGGCGTCCACTGACTCCACGGCGCTGCGCACCCGGTCGTGGCCGTCCGTGGCCCGCTGCCGGAGTTTCTCGATCAGTCCGGCAGTCTCCTTGGCGGCCTCGGCGCAGCGGTGCGCCAGCGACCGCACCTCGTCGGCCACCGCGGCAAAACCCAGCCCGGACTCCCCGGCCCGCGCCGCCTCCACCGCCGCGTTCAACGCCAGGATGTTGGTCTGGAAAGCGATGCCGTCGATGATCTTGATGATCTTGGCGATCTGCTCGCTGGACTCGTGCACCGCCTCGATGCTGCCCAGCATCTGCTGCAGCGACTGCCTGGCCTCCGCCGTCCGCGCCGCCGAGCGCGAAACCACTTCATCGGCCTGCGTTACGTCGCGGCTGTTCGATTGCGCCAGCGCCGCAATTTCGCGGCTCTCCGACGTCGTCTGACGGAACGACTGCTCCTGCCCCGTGGCGCTTTGCGCCAGGCTCTGGCTGGTCTGCGCCGCCTGCCCTCCGGCATGGACCACTGTCGCGGCCGCACCATCCAGCTCGCTCACCACCGAGGCCAGCCTCCGCCCCGCGTCGCGCAGCATGAACGCCGCCCCCATGCCCACCACCAGCGTCAGCAGCGTGATCACGATGACCGCGGCCTGCGTCCAGGAGACCTGCGAATCCGTGCGCCGCACCGCTTCGTGCAGCACCTGCATCGCCGAATCCTCCAGCGCCGCGGCCGCCGCGCCGTTCTCGGACACCAGCGGGAAGATCTTGTCCGCCACCAGCGCGTGCGCGCCGTCAAAGGCGCCGCCCACCGCCCGCTGGTGGTACGAATCCTCGGCCGCAATCCATTTCTCCGCGCCTTGGCGGACCGCCGCTACCTGGCGCGTCTGCTCCGCCGATCCATTCAGGCGGGCCAGCCGGTCGAGCTCCCGGAACACTTCGCCGGAAGCCGCCTGGAAGGCCGCCCGGCCCTTCTGGATCATCGACGCGTCGTGGCAGGCAATGCACTCGCCCTCGTGCTTCGAGCCCTGGTTCATCAGCCCGATCACGATGCTGATCTGCGCGGCGTGGGCGGCCGAGCGCATCTTCTGGAAACCGGTCTGCAGCGAGGCCGCGGCCTCGGCCTGCGGCGCCGCCTGCTCACCCATGGTGTGCAGCGTGCCGTTCAGCCGGCTCAGGGAAAACAACGAGACGCCGCCGAGCACCGTCGACGCGGCTACCAGGACGGCGCTGCTCGCCGACAGTCTGGTGCGGAGATTCCATTGGAGCCCCATGGCTGTCACTCTCATCGCTTGGCGGCAGACGAAATTGAGTGATTTTCCTGGCCCCGCACCGCCCGGCGCCAAAACCTCAAGCCTCCTCGCCGCCGGCCGAAAAGCCCACCATGAACAGCTTGATGGACAACACGGCGCGGCTGCTGGAAACGGCGTCCGGCTGTTCCGATGCCAGCCTGCCCGCCTCCGACTGGACCTTGTTCATCGGGCCCGAGGGCGGAATCCAAATGCTCGCCGGCGCCGATCAGAGCCTGGAATCCCTCGCCTGGACCCGCGGCGCGCAATCCGCCTGGCAGATCCTCAACCGGGAAACCACTGTCAGGGTCGAAGGCTGGCAGGCCGGGCAGCGCTGCATCCTGGAATCGCCCCGGCCCGCCGGCCGCGCCGGACGCATTCTCGGCAACCTCCGCCTCTACGAGATCGCCGCCTAAGGCAGGCCCGCCTCGCGCAGGAACCGCGCCGCCTCTTCCGGCGGCGTCGGGTTGATGTAAAAGCCCGTCCCCCACTCAAAGCCCGCCACCTTCGTCAGCTTCGGAATGATCTCGATGTGCCAGTGATAGTGGTCCAGCTCGCCGGTCTGCACCGGCGCCGTGTGGATGATGGCGTTGTACGGCGGCTGCTCCAGCACCTTGTCCATCTTCCGCAGCACCGTGCGCAACGTCCAGCCCAGGTTGTGCATCGTCGGCGCGTCCACGGCCGCGAAGTGCGCCCCGTGGCGCCGCGGCAAGACCCACGTCTCAAATGGAAAACGCGATGCGTACGGCGCGATCACCACAAAGTGATCGGTCTCGAACACGATCCGCTGCCGCGTGGCCAGTTCCTGCTGCAGGATGTCGCAGAAGATGCACCGCTCCCGGAAACTGTAATAGCGCAGCGAGCCGTCGATCTCTTCCTGCACGCGCTTCGGCACCACCGGCAGTGCGATCAGTTGCGAGTGCGGATGCTCCAGTGTGGCCCCGGCCGCCGCGCCGTGGTTCTTGAAGACGATGATGTAGCGCAGGCGCTTGTCTTTGCGCAGGTCGTTGATCCGGTCCCGGAAGGAGAATAAGACGTCGGAGACCTGCTTTTCGGGCAACTCGCTCAGCGACGTCATGTGGTCGGGCGACTCGATGATCACCTCGTGCGCGCCCACCCCGTTCATGCGGTCGTAGAGCCCCTCGCCCTGGCGGTCCAACTCGCCCTCCACGCGCAGCGCCGGAAACTTGTTCGGCACCACCCGCAGGCTCCACCCCTGCTCGTTCGCCCCTCCCGCGCTGCGGTAGGCCAGCACCTCCGGCGGCGTCTTGCTCTCGTTGCCCGGACAGAAGGGGCAGATCCGGCCGCCTGTTGCCGTCACGCGCTCCCGGGTGAAGTCGGCCGGACGCCGTGCCCGATCGGTGGCGATGATCACCCACCGGCCGGTAATCGGGTCTTTTCGAAGATCGGGCAAAGGGCGGGATCCAGGCTGTAGTTCAGCCCCTTCAGGATACTCGATCAAGCTCCCGGAAGGACCACGCATCCGGCTGGTGCTCGATGCGGTAGGGCTCGAACACCACCGTCACCAGGTCGAACCGCGCCTGCTGTTCCGGCATCCGCCAGCGCCGCAGGAAGTACCGGGCTGCCGCCGTCACATGGCGCTTCTTCTCGTCGTCCATCGCCCGCTCCGGCGCCGAGTAGTCCAGGTTCCGCCGGGATTTCACCTCCACGAACACCAGCGTCGGGCCGTCCCAGGCGATCAGGTCCACCTCGGCCCTCAGCCCGGGACCCACCCAGTTCCGTTCCACCACCGTCAACCCCTTCGCCTGAAGAAACCGGTGGGCCAGATCCTCCGCCCGGCGCCCCCAGGCCGCCGTTTCGTGCCAGCGCCGCGCCCGCGCCCGGTGCCGGATCTCGTCGCAGATTTCGTAGATGGAGCGGAACAATGCGCCTATTTCACGACTTCGAACTCAAACTCCATCACCTTCCCCCGCACCACGAAGCAGAGATAGTGCTCCCAGAACCGCCGGAAGCGCGGAAAGGCGTTGACGAGAAGCTCAAAGCCGAGATACCTCCACAGAGCAAGTAGCCGCAGCCGCACTTTTCTCTCGCGCAGCCGCGCCGTGGAGTAGAAGCCGTAACCCGCGTTGTCCGGGCCGAAGTAGCGGAACGAGAACGAATTCAGGTGCCAGCGGTGCGTCGGATCGCAGAAGCTCGAAAAATCCGTGTAGTGCGGCGTGGCCAGGATAATCACCCCGCCCGGCCGCACCAGCCGGTGGAACTCCTCCATGGCCCGGATCACGTCCGAAACGTGTTCGATCACGTGCACCGCCTGCAGCCGGTCGAACGAGTTGTCGCGGAACGGGTACGGAATGTGGTCCAGGTCGCACAGCACGTCGGCCCGCGTGCGCGGGTTGCGGTCGATGCCGATGGCTCCGGCCAGCTTGTTCACGCCGCAGCCGACGTCGAGGATGCGTTCCTGGCTCACCTCACCAGTCTAGTGCACGCCGCAAACCGCTCAGCCGTGCCCGTCCGCCGCCTCCCGCATGCACTCCGCCAGCGTCTCCTCCAGCGTCTCCACCGCAAACTCCGCCTGGTCCGCCGTCAGCACCAGCGGCGGCGACAGCCGGATGGAGTTCTGCCCCGCGCCCAGCACCAGCAGCCCGCGCCGGAACGCCGCTTCCACAATCCGGTCGCGCAGCTCCGGCGCCCGCTCCTTCGTTCCCTGGTCGCGCACCAGCTCGAAGGCCAGCATCAGGCCCAGGCCCCGCACGTCGCCCACGCAGGCGAACCGCGCCGGCCACTCCTGCATCCGCTCCTTCATGCGCGCCCCCACGCGCGCCGCGTTGTCCACCAGTTCCTGTTCCAGCAGCTCCAGCGTCGCCAGCGAAGCCGCCACGCTCACCGGGTTCCCGCCGAACGTCGAGGCGTGCGCGCCCGGCTTCCACTGCATCACCTCCGCCCGCGCCACCGTCGCGCTCAGCGGCAGCCCGCTGGCAATGCCCTTGGCGATCGTCACGATGTCCGGCTCCAGGCCGAAATGCCCGCTGGCGAACATGCGGCCCGTGCGCCCCATCCCGCACTGCACCTCGTCGGCCGCCAGCAGGATGCCGTGGCGGTCGCACACCGCCCGCAGCTCGTCGAAGAACTTGCGCGGCGGCACCACGTAGCCGCCCTCGCCCTGCACCGGCTCCACGAACACCGCCGCCACCTCCTGCGCCGGCAGGATCGTCTTAAAGAGCTGCTCCTCCAGCACCTTCACGCATTCCGTCGCGCACGTCTCGGGCTGCTGGCCGTAGGCACAGCGGTAGCAGTAGGCGTAAGGGATGTGCGTCACCCCTCCCATTAACGGCGCGAAGCCCTGCCGCTGCACGCTCTTTGAGCCGGTCAGCGACAGCGACCCCATCGTCCGCCCGTGGAACCCGCCCAGGAACGCCACGAACTTGTCGCGCCCCGAATGGTAGCGCGCCAGCTTCAGCGCCGCCTCGATGGCCTCCGTCCCCGAGTTGCCGAAAAACACCCGCTTCGCCGCCGCGCCCGGCGCCAGCTCCGCCAGCCGCTCGGCCAGCGTCACCATGTTCTCGTAGTAGAAATCCGTCCCCGACATGTGCAGGAACTGCTCCGCCTGGCGCTTCACGGCCTCTACCACGCGCGGGTGCGAATGGCCCGTCGCCGCCACGGCGATGCCGGCGTTCAGGTCCAGAAAGCGGTTCCCATCCACGTCCGTCACCAGCGCGCCTTCGCCGCGCTCGATCACGAACGGATAGGAACGCGTGTAGGACGGAGAGATCACCGCGCTGTCGCGCTCCACAATGGCCCGCGCCCGCGGGCCGGGCAGGGGAGTCAGGATCTTCGGCAGGTCGGGCCGCTCGGTCTTCTGCATGGACGCCTCCGCATGCGCAATTCTCGGAGTGGAAGGGGGGAGTGGAAAACCGCCAGGACGCCGGCACCGCTAGTCGCAGGCGAAGAGAAATGGCCGGAGGGTGGCAGGTGTGGCCTGCATGAATCGATTCTAAGCTAAAATCTCCTCTTTGAGAACCCCACCGCGGAGGACCCGTCGCCTGCCCCTCGCTTTCGACATCTCGCCCCTCGACGCCCAGGCGCAACTGGCCTCCGGCCAAGCCCTGCTCATCGACGTCCGCGAGCCCTTCGAGTACGCCATCGCCCGCATCGACGGAGCCGAGCTGATTCCCATGAACACCGTCCCGCAGCGCCTCCAGCACCTCGAAGACCTGGCCGAGGACAAGCTCCTGGTGGTCTGCTGCCACCACGGCGTCCGCAGCCTCAGCGTGGTGGACTGGCTCCGCCGCCAGGGTGTCGGCAACTGCGTCTCCATGGCCGGCGGCATCGACCTCTGGTCCGCGCAGATCGATCCGTCCGTGCCACGATATTAAGGAACTCAAAACCCCATGCCCATCCTGTTCTACACCAAGCCCACTTGAACCACCTGCCGCAAAGCCAGGAGTTTCCTGGCCGAAAAAGGCATTGCAGCCGAGACCATCGACCTGAACAAGGGCCTCACCGAAGAGCAGCTCGACAAGCTCATCGGAAAGCGCGATCACCTCCCCTTCCTGAACGCCAAGAACGAGCTCTACCGCGAGCGGAACATGAAGCAGAATCCGCCCTCGCGCGAGGAGGCCATCCGCCTGTTGGCCGCCCACCCGAACCTGATCAAACGCCCGCTCATCGTCAGCGGCGGCCGCATCCTGTTCGGATTCCAGCCCGACGAGTGGGCCGGTCTTTGATCCGCGCCGCCGCCCCCTCACCCTGAAATCGGGTGGCGGGAAGTGGTAAACGTGAATCTGTGATCTCACGCAGACGTCTCGCTCTCACCGCCTTGGCCCCCGCCGCCATGAAGCTCAACGCCCAGACTCAGCCCGCCTACACCGGCGCCCTGGAGAAGTTCTCCGGGCAGGTGGACCCCAAGGCCTTCGACTCCCTCGACTGGACCCGGGCCCGCTACAACGAGATGCCCCGCCGGCTCCGTTTCAGCGCCACCACGCGCAAGCAGGCCGAGGCCTGGCAGAAAAAGCTCCGCGCGAAGCTCACCGAGATGGTCGGCGGCTTCCCGCCGCGCATCCCCTTGAAGCCCCTGATCCTCGAGACGCGCGATTTCCCCAACTACACCCGCGAAACCATCGCCTTTGAATCCCGCCCCGGCCTCTCCGTCTTCGGCTACCTCCTCATCCCCAGGCAGAAGGTCAAGCCCATGCCCGTGGTCATCAGCGTGCCCGGCCACGGCCGCGGCGCCGACGACATCGTGGGCATCGACGACAAGGGCCAGGACCGCACCCAGAAGGTCACCTACCAGTTCGACTACGCCATCCAACTGGTCGAGCACGGCATGGCCGCCTTCGCCATCGAGCCCCTCGGCTTCGGTTGCCGCCGCGATCCCGCCAGCCGCAAGAAGGGCCTCGGCACCTCCTCCTGCCAGCCCTCCGCAGGCGCCGCCCTGCTGTTCGGCGAAACCATGATCGGCTGGCGCGTCTTCGACATCATGCGCACGGTCGATTTCCTCCAGACCCGCACCGAGTTCGACCCCAAACGCATCGGCCTCATGGGCATCTCCGGCGGCGGCACCGCCACCATCTTCGGCGCGGCGCTGGAGCCCCGCATCGCGGCCGCCTTCGCCAGCGGCTACCTGAACACCTTCCGCGACTCCATCCTCAGCATCTCCCACTGCATCGACAACTACGTCCCCGGCATCCTCAACTGGTGTGAGCAGTACGACGTCGCCAGCCTCATCGCCCCTCGCCCGCTCTTCTGCGAATCCGGCGTGAAGGATCCCATCTTTCCCCTCGAAGCCTTCCAGTTCGCCTTCGGCGAGGTGAAGAAGGCCTACGGGATCTACGGCGCCCCCGACAACATCGGCCACGAGATCCATCCCGGTCCCCATGTCTTCCACGGCAAGCAGGGCCTGCCGTTCCTGGCCCGCCATCTGAAGGCCTGATCCGTGCCTTGCTTCGAGATCCTCGAACACACCGCCGACACCGGCTTCCGCGCCTGGGGCAGCACGCTCGAAGAGCTCTTCATCCACGCCGCCGAGGCTCTCATCGAGGTGGCTCTTGATCCGTCCGCCGCCTCCGCCTGGGCGCCGCGCCAGATTGCTGCCTCCGGTTCCGGCCCCGAGGAACTGCTCGTCAACTGGCTCAACGAAGTGCTCTACCTGCTCGACGGCGAGCGCTTCGTCCCCGCCCGCTTCGAGGTGGTCTGGTTCGAGGAGAGCGAAGTCGGACCGGCCATTGAGGTCCAAAGCGAACCGCCCAACGAGCCACCAAGTCCGGTGAAAACCGGCGAGTTGTGGGGCAGACCTCCAGGCCTGCAGCCGGACCTGGAGGTCCGGCCCCGCGCTCCTCTTTCTACAGCGGGCGTGGCGCGAGATCAGCCATCCTCCATCCTCAAGAGCACGGTGATCGGCCAGTTGCTCGGCGAGAGCCGCGACGACGCGAAGCACCCCCCGCGCATCGTCGTCAAAGCCGCCACCTTCCATCAGCTCCGCATCGGAGAGCACAATGGCAGGTGGGAGGCCGAGGTCTATCTCGACGTCTGACATGCAGGTGGAACGGCTCGACGACGTGCGCAACCGCATCCCGCGCGACACCCGCGCCGGGATGAAAACCGACGTCCTCTTCTTCGCCAGCGACTCCATCCGCGAGCACGTCCGCAAGGACAAGGCCCTGGAGCAGGCCATGAACGTAGCCTGCCTGCCCGGAATCGTCGGGCCTTCGCTCGCCATGCCCGACATTCACCAGGGTTACGGCTTCCCCATCGGCGGCGTGGCCGCCACCGATTGGCGCCACGGCGTCGTCTCGCCCGGCGGCGTCGGCTATGACATCAACTGCGGTGTCCGCCTGCTGCGCACCAACCTCGAAGCCGCCGAGGTCCGCACAAAGCTCCGCGAACTCGTCGAGCAGATCTTCCGTGACGTGCCCTGCGGCGTCGGCGGCAAGGGCCACTTCGACATCACGGCAAAGCAGCTCAACCAGGTGCTCGAGCACGGCGCCGCGTGGATGGTGGAGCAGGGCTACGGCGTCGAGTCCGACATTCTGCGCTGCGAGGAACGCGGTTGCCTCCGCGAGGCCGGCCCGGATGACGTCTCGCCCCGTGCCAAAGAGCGCGGCCGGCCCCAGATCGGCACCCTCGGCAGCGGCAACCATTTCCTCGAAATCCAATTCGTCGAAAAGATCGAAGCCGCCGACGCCGCCCGCGACTTCGGCATCCACGAAGGCCAGTGCGTGGTCCTCGTCCACAGCGGCTCGCGTGGCCTCGGCCACCAGGTCTGCACCGATTTCCTGGCTCAGATGGGCGCCGCCATGAAGAAGTACGGCATCACGTTGCCGGACCGCCAGCTCGCCTGCGTCCCGGTCCAAAGCCCCGAAGGCCAGTCCTACCTCCGTGCCATGCGTGCCGCCGCCAACTTCGCCTGGTCCAATCGCCAGGCCATCGGCCACTTCCTGCGCGGCTCCTTCGAGCGTGTCTTCGGCAAGCGTGCCCGGCTCGATCTCGTCTACGACGTCTGCCACAACATCGCGAAGCGGGAAAAGCACCAGTGGCAGGGCAGGGAAGTGGACGTCCTCGTCCACCGCAAGGGCGCTACGCGTGCCTTCCCCCCCCACCATCCCGAGATCCCCGCCGAATACCGCGCCTCCGGCCAGCCGGTGCTGATCCCCGGCAGCATGGGCACGGCCTCCTGGGTGCTCGCCGGCTGCCAAGGGGCCATGGAGGAGAGCTTCGGTAGCGTCTGCCACGGCGCCGGCCGCCTGATGAGCCGCAACGCCGCCAAGGCCGGCCGTGACGCCCGCCAGGTGCAGCGTGAACTCGAAGAGCGCGGCATCCTCGTCCGCAGCGAAACCCGCGACGGTATCGTCGAAGAGGTCCCCGAGGCATACAAGGACGTCGACGAAGTCGTCGACGTCGTTCACCGCGCCGGCCTCGCCCGCAAGGTCGCCCGCCTGCGGCCTCTGGGCGTCATCAAGGGGTGACGCCGCAAAATGGCGGAAACCGCCTCCACTCTGGAAGAATAGGCGTGGTGCGCAAATCTTCCGCTCTCTGGGCTCTCGCCCTTTTGATCACCCTCGCTTCGGCCGTCTACCAGCGGATGACGGGTCCCTCCTACCCCGCCCGCGGCAAGACCACCTTCGCCGGCAGCCAGGTGAACTACCGCCTGCCGCGTACGCACGGCGACGGCGACGCCGAGGTCCGCGTCCCGGCCCCCACCTCCGCCACCGCTGGGACCATTGCCTGGAAGCGCAACAACACCAGGGACGCCTGGACCTACCTCCCCATGACCCGCGACGGCCAGGACCTCGTCGCCCATCTCCCCCATCAGCCGCCCGCCGGCAAGCTCGCCTACCGCGTCATCCTCCAGGAAGGCGCCGAACGCGTCACCCTCCACGGTGCCCCCGTCGTCATCCGTTTCAAGGGCGAGGTGCCGATCCCCGTCCTCGTCGTCCACATCTTCTGTATGTTCACCGGCATGCTGCTCAGCACCCGCGCCGGGCTCGAGTACTTCAAGGCGAATCCGGACTACTCGAAGCTCATCCTCTGGACCATCGCCCTGCTCACCGTCGGCGGCATGATCCTCGGGCCCGTCGTGCAGAAGTACGCCTTCGGCGCCTTCTGGACAGGCTGGCCTTTCGGCGCCGACCTCACCGACAACAAGACCGCCGTCGCCTGGCTCGCCTGGATCGCCGCTGGCCTCAAGCTCCGCCGCGACCCCGGCGCCGGCGCCTGGGCCCTCGCCGCGGCCGTCCTCACGCTGGTGGTCTTCGCCATCCCGCACAGCGTCCTCGGCAGCGAGCTGAAGTACGAGTAGCCCTCAGGGCTTCTTCACCGCCGGATACTTCACGCCGAGTTGCTCCAGGTAGGTGGCGTACTTCGACGGATCGTAGCGCAGCTTCTCAAGTTGCGGCCGCACGCGGTCCATCTTCTCCTTGTTGATCGTCACCGGCGGCTGCTGGCCCACCGGGATCAGCGATTGCCACTTCGTCTCCTTCGTCTGCTCGGCAAAGTACTTCTTCGCATCGCTCAGCAGTTCCAGCTTCAGCAGCAGGTCCAGCGCCGTCAGCGCTTGCGCCGTTGCGCCTGCCGTAGTGCCCTTGTGCGCGATCGGCGTCGCCATCGCGATCCCGCTCGACCAGTGATGCCCGATCATCCCCGGAATGTTGCCCGGAAACCGCAGCACCACCGTCGGCACGTTCCACCCCACTTCGGCGATGTCGTCCGATCCATACATCCGCCCCGTCTGCTCCGGCGTCCGCATTTCCGCCACCGCCGTCTTCAGCCCGTCCGTCTTCACTTTCAATTCCGCCTGCGCCGCCCTGGCCATGGCCTGGTCGTCCTCGCTCCACTGCGGCATCCCCACCGCCTTGATGTTCGCCGTCAGCGCCTCCGCCATCGGCTTGTTGAAGTGACCCGGCCAGGCCGCCCCCAGCACCCGTTCGCTCATCTCCGTCTCCGTCATCATCGCCGCGGCCTGGGCGATCTTCGTGCCCAGGGCGTGCAGTTCCTGGATGCGCGCGTAATCCCACTCGCGGAAGTAGTACCAGACCTTCGCCACCGGCGGCACCACGTTCGGCTGGTCCCCACCCTGCGTGATCACGTAGTGCGAGCGGTGCTCCGGCCGCAGATGCTCGCGCCGGAAGTTCCACCCGATGTCCATCAGCTCCACCGCGTCCAGCGCGCTGCGGCCCGACCACGGAGAACCCGCCGAGTGCGCGCTCCGCCCGTGGAACGTGTACTCCACCGACACCAGCCCCGTGCCGCTCGGCCCGTACCCCGTGCCGAACTCCGACGCGATGTGTGTCGAAAGCATCGCGTCCAGATCCTTGAAGAGCTCCGCGTTCACCATGTACGTCCGGCTGCCGATCAGCTCCTCCGCCACGCCCGGGTACACGCGCAGCGTCCCCGCAATCTTGTGCTTCGCCATCAACTCCTTCACCACCAGCGCCGCCGTCACGTTCACCGCCTGTCCCGCGTTGTGCCCCTCGCCATGCCCCGGCCCGCCCTCGATCAGCGGCTTGTGCCACGCCGTGCCCGGCGTCTGCGAAGTCTCCGGCAACCCGTCGATGTCCGCCATGAGCCCGATCACCGGCTTGCCGGCGCCCCACTCCGCCACCCATGACGTCGGCAGCCCGGCCACGCCCCCCGTCACCCGGAAACCGTTCTTTTCGAGGATCCCCGTCACGTACTTCGACGTCTCCACCTCTTCATAGCCCAGCTCGCTGAAACTGAAGATGGAGTCCACCATCTGCTGCGTCAACTGCCGGCGCCCCTCCACCATCTCCCGCGCCGCCTGCTTCAGCACCGGCAACTCGGGCGTCTGAGCCGTGCAAA
>DAHVTI010000213.1 GCA_027324255.1 Bryobacterales bacterium
TCCGCCCGGGCGTGCAGTTGGGGGGCCGGTTGGCCTGGTACCAGGTGAGCGCCGAGGTGGCGTCCCGCAGGCGCCAGGCCGCGGCCGAAAACTTGCCCACCGGCCCGTCGTACACGGCGCCTTCGGCCGCTTCGCCCGCGGCCTCCACCCACAGCATCCGGTCTTCCACCGGCGCCGGGGCCGCCTTCGTCCGCCTGGACCCGTGCCAGTTTTCCGGCCAGATCTGGGCCGTCGCGGCGCCGGCCAGCGCCGCCAGAAGAATCAGGCTCCGCAGCATTTCTTGTATTTCTTCCCGCTGCCGCACGGGCAGGGATCGTTCCGTCCGACCTTGTCGCCCTTGATCACCTGGGCTTGCGGCGTGCTCGACGCCTCGCCGCCGGCGAACTGGAGCATCTCCATCTCGCGTTCCTTCTTGCGCTGGATGTTGCGCGTCAGGTCCACAAACGACGACTGCGCCGCCCGCCGCTCGCTCTCCGACGGCGCCGCCACGGCCGCCGGCTCGGCCAGGGCCTCTTCCTCTTCCGGCCAGCCTTCCTCGTCCACCGGCACGTACGGCCGCTCGCCCTTCACCGCCTGCAGGAAGAACAGGAACCGCGCCGTCTCGTCCTCGATGCGGTCCATCATCTCCTGGAAGATCTGGAACCCTTCCTTCTTGTATTCGATCAGCGGGTCCTTCTGGCCGTAGGCCCGCATGCCGATGCCTTCCTTCAGGTGGTCCATCGACAGCAGGTGGTCTTTCCACTGCTGGTCGATCACCGAGAGCCAGATCATGCGCTCGGTCTCGCGCATCACGTCGCTGCCGACGGTCTCTTCCTTCTCGTCGTAGCGCCGCCGCAGCCGCTCGAGGATGAACTCCTCCATCTGCATGCGCGACAGCTCCGCCACCTCCGGCGGGTTCAGCCGCAGGCCGAACTGCGAATTGATGTCGGTCTGCAGGCCGATCAGGTCCCACTTGTGCGGCGCCGCCCCCTCAGGGCAGCGCGCGTCGATGAAGCTGGCCAGGATGCCGTCGACGATCTCGAAGATCTTCTCCTTCATGTCCCGGCCTTCGAGCAGTTGGCGGCGCAGGCCGTAGACGGCCTTGCGCTGCTTGTCCATCACGTCGTCGTATTCCTTGACGTGCTTGCGCGAAGCGAAGTTCTGCGCCTCGACGGCCTTTTGCGCCGCCGCGATGCGCTTGGTGATCAGCCGCGACTCGATGGGCACGTCCTCTTCCATGCCCAGGCGCAGCATCAGGTTCTGGATGCGGTCGCCGCCGAAGATGCGCAGCAGGTCGTCCTGCAGCGACAGGAAGAAACGCGAGGCGCCCGGGTCGCCCTGGCGGCCGGCGCGGCCGCGCAACTGGTTGTCAATGCGCCGCGACTCGTGCCGCTCCGTGCCCACGATGCACAATCCGCCGGCCTCTACCACCTTTTCGTGCTCGCTGTCGCACTGCGCCTTGAAGCGCGCGTGCAGCTCCTTATACCTGTCCGCCTGCATGCGGTAGTGCATCTCGCCGCGCTGGAAGTAGTAGAACTGCGCGTCGGCCACCGTGGAGGACTGCTCCTCGCTGATCGACTCCACGATCTTCTGCTTCAGCGCCTCTTCCTGGGCCAGAAATTCCGGGTTGCCGCCCAGCAGGATGTCGGTGCCGCGGCCGGCCATGTTGGTGGAGACCGTGACGGCGCCGTAGCGGCCCGCCTGCGCCACGATGTAGGCTTCGCGCTCGTGATTCTTGGCGTTCAGCACCTCGTGCTTGACGCCCATCTTTTTCAGGATGCCGGCCAGTTTCTCCGACTTCTCCACCGAAATCGTGCCCACCAGCACCGGCTGCCCCGTCTTGCTGCGCTCGGCGATCTCCTTCGCCGCGTTGCGCCACTTCTCCGTCTCGGTCCGGTAGACGATGTCGTTCAGGTCCTGCCGGATCATCGGCCGGTTGGTCGGGACGATGGTGACGTCGAGGTTGTAGATCTTCGAAAACTCGGCCGCTTCCGTGTCCGCCGTGCCGGTCATGCCGGCCAGCTTTTTGTACATGCGGAAGTAGTTCTGGAACGTGACCGTGGCGAGAGTCTGGTTCTCGCGCTCGATCTTGACGCCTTCCTTGGCCTCCACGGCCTGGTGCAAACCGTCGGACCAGCGGCGCCCCGGCATCAGGCGCCCGGTGAACTCGTCGACGATGATCACCTCGCCGTCCTTCACGATGTAGTCGCGGTCCCTCTGGTACAGCACGTGCGCCCGCAGGCCCTGCTGCACGTGGTGGTTCAGCTCGATGTTCTCGGGGTCGTAAAGGTTCGAAACGTTCAGCAGGCGCTCGCACTTGGTCACGCCCTCTTCGGTCAGCGCCACGCTGCGGTGCCGCTCGTCCACCGTGTAGTCGCCCGTGGTGTACTTCTCGCCCGGCTCGCGCCCTTCAATCACCTCGCCGCGCACCAGCCGCGGGATGATGGCGTTCACCTTGTAATACTTGTCGGTGGATTCCTCCGACGGCCCGCTGATGATCAGCGGCGTGCGCGCCTCGTCCACCAGGATCGAGTCCACCTCGTCGACGATGGCGTAGTTGTGCCCGCGCTGCACGCACGACTCCAGCCGGAACTTCATGTTGTCGCGCAGGTAGTCGAAGCCGTACTCGTTGTTGGTGCCGTAGGTGACGTCGCAGTGATAGGCCGCCCGCCGCTCGTCGTCGTCCAGGCCGTGCACGATCAGGCCGGTGGTCAGGCCCAGGAAGCGGTACAGGCGCCCCATCCACTCCGAGTCGCGCCGCGCCAGGTAGTCGTTCACCGTCACCACGTGCACGCCGTCGCCGCCCAGCGCGTTCAGGTACACCGGCAGCGTCGCCACCAGCGTCTTGCCTTCGCCCGTCTTCATTTCGGAGATCTTGCCCTGATGCAGCGTGATGCCGCCGATCAGTTGCGAATCGAAGTGGCGCATGCCCAGCACGCGGATGCCGGCCTCGCGCACCACGGCGAACGCGTCCGCCAGAATGTCGTCCAGCGGCGCGCCGTTGGCGAGCTGCTGCCTGAACTCGGACGTCTTGGCCGCCAGTTCCGCGTCCGACAGGGCCTTCAGCGAAGTCTCGCGGTCGTTGATGGCGCGGATGAGCGGCAGGATCTTCTTGATCTCGCGCTCGTGCTTGGTGCCGAAAATCTTCGCCAGGAGGGTATCGACCATAGTGGTGCTAGTTTTGATTCTACCAGCACCCTCTTAGACACACCTCACATTAGAAATGTTGCAGCACACCCATCTGCCCCCGCCGGCCTACTTTGCGCTCCGATGTTGCCGACCACACGAAGCCTTCGCTATACTGAGTGCTGTCAGCGCAGGTGTGGGCGCGTAGCTCAACTGGCAGAGCAACTGACTCTTAATCAGTAGGTTGTAGGTTCGATTCCTACCGCGCTCACCATTCCTCGCCGGCCTCCCCCTCCTTCGGCTGTCGAGCCCCCTCCCGCCGGAAATCCAAGCGCTGCCGCCCGAAAACTGCTAGCCTTCAGCTACCATGTCACAAAACACCGGGGACAAAGCCCGCTTCAATCGCGACCGCAAGCGGCGGGCTGCCAGGCGCCTCTCGCTGAAAAAGCTGAAAGACGCCGCGGCTGCGGCTCCCCCGCCTCCGCCGCCTGCCGCCCGGCAGGAGTAGTTTCAGGCCAGCTCAGCTCCGTTGCCGGCGGGGTGAATCCCGTCTTAGTCCGTCGAGGGTCCCGAACCGTTCGTGTGCTCCGCCGCGGGCCGCTCTGGCTTTGCGCCCGCCAGCCCCTCCGCGCAGCCCGCCGGAGCCTTGCCCCCCGCCAGCCGCCAGTAAGGAATTCCCACCGGCTCCCAGCGGAAACGCCACAGCCCGCGCGTGCAGATCTTCAACTCCCCGCAATTCAGCGCGTGCTGCCGCGCTTCCCGGCTCCCGTTCGCCTCCTCCGGCCAGAATGTGCCCCGCAGGCTCTGCCCGCAGCGCGGCGGCTCCTGCGCCGCCAGGCTCGCGCAGCACACAACCGCCAGCAGCCACTTCCTCTTCATGGCTTCCAGTTTCCCGGCCCCCCGCCGGCACTTCAACGCCCGCCGTACTGGGCCCCAATCCGTCGATAAGCGATGGGGGAAGCAGGGCGTCGAGGACGGAGCCGCGATAGAGATGGCTTGGATTGGGCTTTGAGTGAGATGTGGCCGGAGAAAGTTGGAGAGGCTTGCCGGCACCCGCAGGGTGATGGCGGCTGGGTAGAGTGGACGATTGAAGAAGAAGACACGCAAACCCTCCCCCACTGAATCTCCGCTGCTGATTGAGATTGATCCAGAACCAATTCCGGAAACCCTGACCGCCCTGGGCGGGGTGCCGCTGGTGGTGCAGACGTTCCGGTCGCTGGTGGAAATGGAAAATGGTGACAGTCAGCAATTTCACATTTTTCCGCTGCCGTTTCCACCTCCACGCGCCGCCGCCCGGGCCCCCTCAATCCCATTAGCTGCCTGGCTCGCAACGCCGTCTCCGGTCTTCCAGTTGCGCCGCCTCCAAACGCTCCCCCATTCCGGATCCGCGGAGCGAGGGCCGTTGCCTCACAGCAGCGGACGCACCGCCTCGCGCTCCACCTCCACCGCCACCGAGCGCTGCAGCAGATGCACGCTCACCACCAGCCGGAACTCGTTCTTGACCTTCAGCAGAATCCCCCGCAGCCCCTTCAGCGCCCCGCGCTCCACCTCCACGGCCTGCCCCTCCCGCAGGTACGGCCACGGCCCCACCGGCAACCCCGCCCGCACCAGGCTCCGGATGCTCTCAATCTCCCGCCCTTCGATCGGCGTCGGCTCCGAACCCAGACTGACAAACGAGAGGACCCCGGGTGTCTTCAGCACCGCCAGGCGGTGGCGGATGTCCAACTGCAGGAACACGTAGCCGGCGAACAAAGGCAGGTGCACCGTCTTCAACCGGTCCGACCAGGCCCGCTGCGAAGCGTACAGAGGCAGAAACTCCTCGTAGCCCTTCTGCCGCAGCGCCGCCGAAACCGCTTTTTCCGAACGCGGCTTCACCTGCGCCGCATACCACGCAATCTCATGTCCTTCAACGGGTTGCGTTTGCTCTTCGTGCATGCCGGAATATCCCCGAAACCAGGGGAAATACCTCCTCCGTCCTCACAGTGTACTCCGCACCGCGGGATGCCTGCGCGCCGCCCGCTCTGCCCCTGCCGGAGACCGGCCGCGGTTCGTTCTTTCCGGCCCTCCCGGCCCCGGCAGCCGTTTCGGAACCGCAATAAGGCAAAACCGGACAATCGGCTGAAAGCAAACAGCTCACCGGGTCCGGCATAACCCCGCCCTGAAGACGCCTATTTTCGCGTTCGGAATTTTCCGTGGCGTCGGCTCTCTTCTTGTTGTATACTTACAGCAAGATGGAACCGCAGCCCAAAGGCCCTGAGGCCGCCCGGCTCCGCCAGCGCAAATTCGCTCTCTTGCGCCAGTTCCAGTTGCCCGGAGACCTGCTCC
>DAHVTI010000217.1 GCA_027324255.1 Bryobacterales bacterium
TGCTGAATCTGGAGCAGGCGATCGAGTTCATCAACGAGGACGAGTGGGTGGAAGTGACGCCGAAGTCGATCCGGCTGCGGAAGAAGGTATTGAAGGCGAACCAGAGGTAAGGGGGGTAGGGCGGCGCGCCGGTGCAGACCGTACCGTGCTGGCAGGGCAGTCAGCGGACTTCGAGGAGGCGCTCGCCCCTTTCGAGGCGGTTTACGAGTTCCGGCCAGAGAGGCAGGAGTTTCTCGAGCAAGAGAGCCCGGCGGGTGTTGCCCATGCGGATCCAGACCAGGCGGACAGTTTCGCCGGGGCGCATGGACAAGTGGTGGAAGTCTTCGTCCATAGAGACGAGGATGCGCCCGCTTTCCCGGGCCGCGGCCCAAAGTCGGGAGTCCGGGGCCTTTTCCAGCTTCAGGTCGATGACATGAACGGCGTCGAATCCGGCGCGGGTCAGCTCGCGCGCCAGGAGTGGCGGGAGTTGATTGTCGATGAGGAATTTCACGAGGCTTTCAGGACAGGGTGGCCGGTCATGAGGGCGGCGTACTCGAGCGCGGCGTAGATGTCTTCCTGCTCGAGGAAGGGATAGTCCTGGAGGATTTCGTCGTGAGAGGCGCCGGAGCTGAGGAGACGGAGGACGTCCTGGACGCGAAGGCGAAAGCCGCGGATGCAGGGGCTGCCTCCGCAAACGCCGTCCTGAATGGTGATGCGTTGAAGGCGGGTTTCCTGCATGAGTAAGGCTCCCTGCGCTCATGATAGCGCGCCGGGATAGAATGCTGGACCTGGACCAGGTGCCGTCGCGGGGGCTGATCGGGCTGCGGAGCGAGATACTGACGAACATGCGGGCGTCGAGCGCGGACGAGGCGATCCGGCTGGTGCCGCCGAAGCTCTTGAACCTGGAGCAGGCGATCGAGTTCATCAACGAGGACGAGTGGGTGGAAGTGACGCCGAAGTCGATCCGGCTGCGGAAGAAGGTATTGAAGGCGAACCAGCGGTAGGAGGCTTCAGGGCAGATACGGGTGACCGCTTTTCTCGACGACGGCATCCGGGCAATTCAGGATTGATCGGATGCCGGTCTCGGCCGCTGGCAAAGCCTCGGCAGGAAACGCCGGGCCCGTGCGGATGAAGGGTGGCATCTTGACTCCCGGCTGGAACGCTGGGAGCTTGATCTCGACGTAGGGTACGATGCAACCGGAGACACCCCGGTGCTCCACCTTCAAGTCATCTCCCCAAATGACCGTGCGCCACTCATCTTCGTGTGCGTATTCGGGGTTCTTGTAGCAGGCTGCGAATTCGAGCAGCAAACGCTCACACCGGTCTGTCAGGCGGTCGACTTGATTCCAGATGGCGCCCATGTCCCCCTGCTGGGTCTCCGCCAGCCGGTCCCTCGTCGCAGCTACGTTCTTCGCGAGCTGCAGCACCTTTACGGCCCACTCGCGCAGCTTACTTTCCTCATAGATAACGCGCCGCGCTCCATCGAGGGCGGGTACGGCGAAACGGTAGCCCTGGCCTTGGCTGGCGTAGAGTTGCCAGTGAGAGATGGAGTCCTCCCTGGTACTGAAGCAAGCGACGAAGGGGCCTCTCAATTCCAGCCAACGGCCCTTGGGGCTGTCGACCGGGTCATGACTTTTCCGCTTGAGCAGGTAACTCCTCAAGCTTCGGAGGTTATGGAAGGTGTTCCCTTCGATAGGCATGTCGATGCCGATTTGTTTGGCCGCGTCTCGGAAGATCGGGCTGGATGCGTGGAGTTCCGCTTGATCCGCGAAGCAGGAAGCATACGTAGCCCAGATCTTCCGGCTCGAGAGGATTCCCATCAAGGCTTGAGCACTCGTGTAGTGGTAGAAACTCCCAGTGATGGCAGTGTCCTTGGTGTAGCTGCGAGCGTCATTTTGGGAGAGCCAATCCGTTTCAATGGAACACAACTCCGCGGCATGTTCACAGAGTTCCATGCGGACATTCTAGCAAAGCAACATAATAATAGAGAGAATGCCGCTCTGGATCGGGCTAAGTAATGAGTTCCTGGAGGCCGTCCAGGATCTGGTCGAGGTTTTCGGGAGAGACAGCGGCGAGACGTTTGCCGAGACGGTCGACGGAGATGGTGCGGATCTGGGAGATCTTCACCCAGGATGGGCTGGGGAGCGTGGCCTCTGGCAGGGCGAAGGTGAGCGGGAAACCGGCACGCTGAGGCTGGCTGGTGATCGCCATGGCGATCACCGTTTCGGATCGCGCGTTGAAGAGACTGTTGCTCAGGACGAGGACAGGCCGGAGCCCCGCCTGTTCCCTGCCGCGAACGGGGTTGAGGTCTGCCCAGTAGATTTCGCCTCTCAGGATTCGGGCCATGACGAATCTCCGAGTCCGTCTTCCGCGAGGCGGCGCTCTTCCTTGGGGTTGAGCTTCGCTAACTCTCGGACAAGGCGCGTGCGGCGGTCCCTTTCGGCGAGCAGGTGGAGGGCGGACTGCAGCGCCCGGCTGCGGTTGGGATACTTGCCTTCCCGGACCCAGCGATCGAGATCCGCGACGGACCGGCGGTCGAGGGTCACGGCGATCTTCTGCGTCATGGTTTCAGTATGACGATTTGTCCTACCGGAGACAAGGCTGCGGGATTGAAATCGCGGGCAGACATGTCGTTACGGCCCGCGCGCCGGGATAGAATGCTGGACAGACGGAAAGGACCCGAATGAAACTCAGACATGCATTGTTCACGATGGCTTTGGCGGCGGCGGCAGCGGCGGCCGGCTGGATGGCGAGAGGGACGAGCGTGGAGGCGGCGTCGCCGATGATCTACGAATTGCGGACGTACCACTGCGAGCCGGGCAAGCTGCCGAACCTGCTGGCGCGGTTCCGGAACCACACGACGAAGCTGTTCGAGAAACACGGCATGACGAACGTGGGCTACTGGGTGCCGGCCGACGGCGAGGCGCACGAGAACACGCTGATCTACATTCTGGCGCACAAGGACCGCGACGCGGCGAAGAAGTCGTGGGACGGGTTCCGCACGGATCCGGAGTGGGTGAAGGCGCGGACGGAGTCCGAGGCGCCGGGCAAGATTGTGAGCAGGACGGAGTCGGTGTACATGAGCCCCACCGACTTTTCGAAGCTGCAATAGGAGAACGTGCGGAGACGCAACTTTCTTTCGCTGCCGGCGGCGCTGGCGCCGGCAGCGGAACTCGACGACGCGGTGCGGCGGGAGATCCGCGGCTTCGAGGGCGAGGTGTGCCTGTACGCGCGGAACCTGGCGACGGGGGCGGCGTATGGAGTGAGAGAGAACGAGCGGGTGCGGACGGCGAGCACGATCAAGCTGCCGATCATGGCGGCGGCGTTTGCGAAAGTGCGGGCGGGCGAGGCGCGGTGGGATGAGCTGATCACGCTGCGCGACGAGGACAAAGTCTCGGGCTCGGGGGTGCTGCACGAGTTTTCGGGCGGGGTGAAGCTGCCGTTGCGGGACCTGGTGCACATCATGATCGTGGTGAGCGACAACACGGCGACGAACCTGGTGCTGGACCGGATTTCGGCGGATGCCGTGAACGGGGTGATGGACCGGCTGGGGCTGAAGGAGACGCGGTCACTGAGGAAAGTGCGGGGCGACGGGGCGCAGTTGCAGGCGGCGAGCGGGTGGAGCGAGGCGGGGCTGGTGGAAGAGAACCGCAAGTACGGGCTGGGGGTGTCGACATCGCGGGAGATGGTGGAGCTGCTGGGGAAGCTGGACCGCGGGGCGGTGGTGACGGCGGAGGATTCGCGGGAGATGCTGGCGATTCTGAACCGGCAGCAGTTCAAGGACGGGATCGGACGGAAGCTGGCGCGGTACAAGGTGGCGAGCAAGTCGGGGTCGCTGGACGCGCTGCGGTCGGACGTGGGGATCGTGACGACGCCGAAGGGGAAAGTGGCGATGGCGATCACGGTGGACGGGCTGAAGGACGTGGACTACACGGAGGACAACGCCGGGCTGCTGCTGATTGCGCGGCTGGCGCCGCTGCTGGTGGCGGGGCTGGGCGCGGAGGGATAAAGATGCCGTATCCGGAGGAGGTGGAGACGCCGCGGCTGCGGGGCGAGCGGATCGACTCGCGGCACTTCGACGAGATCTGCCAACTGCACCGCGACCCGCTGGTTGCGGCCCTGCTGACGGCGGGCGGGCGGCCGGTGGCGGACCAGGTGACGCGGGAAGGACTGGAGCGGCACACGGGGCACTGGGAGCGGCACGGCTACGGGTTCTGGGTGTTCCGGGCGAAAGACGGCGGGCAATTCATCGGGCGGGGCGGGCTGGGGCACTACGAGGTGGCAGGGGAGGAGATGGCGGGGCTTTCGTACGCGGTGGTTTCGGGGGAGTGGGGGCGAGGGTATGCGACGGAGATCGCGCGGGTGGGGGTGGAGGCGGGGTTCGAGGGGCTGGGGTTGGAGTGGATCGGGTCGTGGACGCTGGAGAAGAACGAAGCTTCGAAGCGGGTGATGGAGAAGGTGGGCTTCCGGTACGAGAGAGCCATCGAGTTTGCGGAGCTGCCGCACCTGTTTTTCAGGCTGAGGAAGGCGTGGTATAAGAGGCCGCTATGAGACTCCTGAAACTGCTGGGTGTGATGAGCCTGGGGCTGGCGGTGGCGTTGGCGGAACCGCCGAAAAAGGACGCCAAGAAGGTGGATGTGAAGGTTCAGGTCAAGAAGGGCGCCGAGCCGGTGGACATCAACACGGCCACGGCGGACCAGTTGAAGACGATTGCCGGGATCGGGGAGGCGTACTCGGCGAAGATCATCCAGGGGCGGCCTTACAAGCGGAAGGACGAGCTGGTGCAGAAGGGGATTCTGCCGCAGGGGGTGTACGACAAGGTGAAAGAGCAGATTGTAGCGAAGCAGAAGTAGGGGGCGGGCCGGACGCGCTGCGGGCCCGCGGTGGAGAGACTGGCGCGGGGCGGGCCGTGCTGGACGCGCTGCGGGCCCGCTGTGGAGAGACTGGCGCGGGGCGGACCGGCCGGACGCGCTGCACGCCCGCGGTGGAGAGACTGGCGCGGGGCCGGCCTGGAGGCCGGCCGCAGGCCTGGAGGCCTGCCCCACATCAGTCCTTGTCCTTGGCGATGGGGGCGTAGGCGGCGTTGACGGCGCGGCGGTAGTCTTCAGGGGCTAGCAGCAATACTCTTCACTTAATAATCCTGATGGCAGCGGAGATGTCACTGGGTGGCGAGCGTTTGTAGTCGCGGCGGAGCGGGAAGTTGCTCATCTTCCGCTTGACCCCTCGCGGATTGCGACGATTGCGGCTGGAAGCGGCAGA
>DAHVTI010000219.1 GCA_027324255.1 Bryobacterales bacterium
GCTGCCGCTGTTCACCACCAGGGTGAAGGGCGCCTGCGTGGACACCTGGGCGGCGTCGGTCAGCCGCACGGTGAAGTTGAACGTGCCGGCCACGGCCGGCGTGCCGGTCAGCGAGCCGCCGGCGGCCAGCGTCAGGCCCACCGGCAGGGAGCCGCTGACCACGCTCCAACTGTAGGGGCCGGCCCCGCCGCTGCCGCCGAAGGTGAGGAAGTAGCTCCCGCCGACGGTGGCTTCGGGCAGCGGCGAAGTGGTGGTGATGATGACGCCCGCGATGACGTTCAGCAGGTAGGCCTGCGTGGCGGAGATCGACGCGCTGTCGGTCACCCGGGCGGTGAAGTTGTAGGCGCCGCCCGTGGTCGGCGTGCCGGTGATGGAGCCGTTGGAGTTCAGCGTGAGGCCCGGCGGCAGAGAGCCGGCGCTCACCGTCCAGACGTAGGGCGCGATCCCGCCCGAGGCCGCCAGCGTCTGGTTGTAGAAGATGCCCAGTTGCCCGCTGGCCAGCGGCGAGGGCGTGGTGATGGTGATGCCCGGGCTGATGGTGACAGTGAAGGAGCGCTCGGCGGTGACGGCGGCGTTATCGGTCACCCGGATGGTGAAGCTGAACTGCCCGATGAAGTTGGGCGTGCCGGCCAGCAGGCCGTTGTTGGAAAGCTGGAGCCCCGGGGGCAGCGTGCCGGAGCCGAGGCTCCAGACGTAAGGCGCGGTGCCGCCCGCGGCCGCCAGCGTCTGGCTGTACATCACGCCGATGGCGCCGTTGGGCAGCGTGGCCGTGGTGATGGTCATGCCGGAGCCGATGGTGAGGCTGAAGCTGGCGGTGGCGTTGGCGCCGGTGTTGTCGATGACGCGCACGCCGAACGTGTAGCTGCCGGCGGTGGTGGGCGTGCCCGTGATGCCGCCGTTGTTGGTGATGGTCAGCCCCGGTGCGAGCGTGCCGGAAGCCAGCGACCAGGTGTAGGGCGCCACGCCGCCGGCGACCGCCAGCGTCTGCAGGTAGACCACGCCCACCTGCCCGTTGGGCAGCGGCGAGGTGGTGGTGATGGCCAGGCCCGTGGCCACCGTGAGGTTAAAGTTCTGCGTCACGCTGGTGCCGGCGTTGTCGGTGACGCGCACGGTGAAGAAGTAGGTGCCCTGGGAGGTGGGCGTGCCGCTGAGGACGCCGTTGGTGACCAGGTTGAGGCCCGGCGGCACGGCGCCGCCGGCCAGCGTCCAGATGTAAGGCGGTGCGCCGCCCACGGCCGAGAAGGTCTGGGTGTAGGGCTGACCGAGGACGGCGTTGGGCAGCGTGGTGCCGGTGGTGATGGTCAGGCCGGTGCCGATGTTGAGCGTGAAGGTCTGCGTGGTGTTGGCCGAGGCGCTATCGTTGACGCGGACCTGGAAGCTGTAGCTGCCGGCGGAGCTGGGCGTGCCGCTGAGGAGGCCGTTCGTGGACAGCGTCAGGCCCGGCGGCGGGGTGCCGCCCACGATGAGCCAGGTGTAAGGCGGCGCGCCGCCCACGGCCGTCAAGGTTTGGGAGTATGGCACGCCCGGCGCGCCGTTGGGCAGCGCCGGAGAGGTGGTAATGGCCAGGCCGGTGCCGACGGTGATGGAGAAGGTCTGGACGGTGGAGAGCGCCGCGGCGTCGGTGACGCGCGCCACGAAGCTGTAGCTGCCGCCCAGGGTGGGGGTGCCGGTGATGGCGCCGGAAGTGGCGAGCGTCAGGCCCGGCGGCACGGAGCCGGAGGCGACGGTCCACACGTACGGCGCGGTGCCGCCGGAAGCGGATAGCGTCTGCGCGTACTGCACGCCCAGGGTGGCGTTGGGCAGCGTGGGGGAGGTGCCGATGACGAGCGCGGCGCCGATGGTGATGGTGTAGGACTGCAGCCCGTAGGCGGTGTTGGCGTCGGTGGCGCGGACCACGAAGTTGTAGGCGCCGCCGGTGGTCGGCGTGCCGGTGATGGAGCCGGAGGTGGACAGCGTCAGTCCGGGCGGCAGGGAACCGGAAGCCACACCCCACGAGTAGGGCGCGCTGCCGCCGGCGGCGGCCAGCGTGACGTTGTAGGCGATGCCGGGGTTGCCCGCGGGCAGCGGCTGCGCGGTGGTGACGGTGACCGCCGGCAGCACGGTGAAGGAGAGATTGTTGATGGCGGAGCCGGAGGCCGAATCGGCGGCGCGCACGGTGACGAAATAGACGCCGGCCGTGGTGGGCGTGCCGGAGATCACGCCGGTGGGGGAGAGCGACAGGCCCGGCGGCAGAGTGCCGCCGATCACGCTCCAGGTGTAGGGTGCGGTGCCGCCCACCGCCTTGAGCGTCTTGGAGTAGGCCACGCCCAAGGTGGCGTTGGGCACCGAGGAGGAGTCGATGGTGACGCCCACGCCGACGTACATCTGGTAGGTGCGGGTGGCGGCGGAGCCGGCGGCGTCGGCCACGCGCAGGTCGAAGAAGTAGTTGGCGCTGGAGCTCGGCGTGCCGCTGAGGGTGCCGTTGGTGGCCAGGGTCAGGCCCGCGGGCAGCGTGCCGGAAAGCAGGCCCCACGTGTAGGGCTGCGTGCCGCCCACGGCCGCGAGGTTGATGGAATAGACGGTGCCGACGGCGCCGCTGGGCAGCGGGCTGTCCGTGGAGATGCTCACCACGGAGCTGATGGTGATGGAGAGGTTGGCGGTGGCGCTGGCCGCGGCGGAGTCAGTGGCGCGCACGGTGAAGCTGTAGCCGCCGCCGGCCGTGGGCGTGCCGGTGATCAGTCCCCCGGCGCTGAGCGACAGGCCGGGAGGCAGGTTGCCGGCCGAAACGGTCCAGGTGTAAGGGCCGGCGCCGCCGGTGGCGGTGAGGGCCTGGCCGTAGGCCGCGCCCAGCGCTCCGCCGGGCAGCGAGACGGTGGCGATGTTGACGCCCGTGGCGAAGCTCACCGTGTAGCTGCGGCTGGAGTACGCGGTGGTGGCGTCGGTGACGCGCACGGAAAACGTGTAGGTGCCGCCCGTGCTGGGCGTGCCGCTCAACAGGCCCGCGGTGCTCAGCGACAGGCCCGGGGGCAGCGTCCCCGAATCGTTGGTGAAGGTGTAGGGCGGCGTGCCGCCGCTGTCGGTGAAGCCGGCATTGTAGGCGACGCCCACGGAGCCGTTGGACAGCACGCCGGGCGACGAGATGGCCGGCAGGCCGGTGACCTGCACCGTCAGCGAGCCGCTGGTGGCGGAGCCGCCCACGCCGGCGGTGGAGTAGACGCCGGGGTTCCCGAGGGCGCCGGCCGCGAAATAAAAGGGCACGGACGTCGGCGAGCCGACGGCGTTGTGCAGGTCGAAGACCACGAGGTCATAGCCGGATAGCGCGTTGGGAAAGAGGCCGATGGCGTCGCAGGCTGGAGCGCAGGTCACCTGCGCCGCGTTGAGCTGGGTGGAACCGGTCACGGGCGCCGGCAGGGTGAACCCGAAGGTAACCGTGCGTCCGTCGGAGGCCACGCCGGAAAAAGAGTACGTGGCGGCGGCGCCGAAAAGTGGGATACAGGCTCCAAAACCGAGCAGCAAAAGAGCAAGGGCAAACTTCATCCGTTGCATGGGGCGGTTCTACCTCCTGAGAAATCTGGGCGAACTCATTGCGGATGCCAACCCATCTATTCAAACCCGGCCAATGGATGGGGCACTCGCCATCAGTATAGGTCTTTCCGTCCCATCCCGACCCCGCAATTCGCGCCGGACCCGGCTTGGCGTTATGCTTTGAGCGGAAGGAGATCCAGATGTCCGATTGGTCCCGCCGCGCCTTCGTCGGCGCTTCTCTCGCCGTGCCCGCCTCCGCCGCCCAGGCTGCCGCTGTCGCGCCCAGCGACCGCGTGCGCATCGGCCTCATCGGCTGCGGCGGCATCTCCGTGGCCGACTCGAACGCTTTCATGGCGCATCCGGAGTGCGACATCGCCGCCATCTGCGACGTGGACGACGCGATGATCGCCAAAACGCACGAGCGGCTCCAGAAGCTCGGCCGCCCGCGGCCCGGCGCCGTGAAGGACTACCGCCGCATCATCGACCGCAAGGACATCGACGTCTGCCTGATCTGCACGCCGGACCACTGGCACGCGCTGCCCGCCATCGCCGCCTTCCAGGCGGGCAAGGACGCCTACGTCGAAAAGCCGCTGGCCACCACCGTGGACGAGAGCCGCGCCGTGCGCGACGCCGCCCGCCGCTACAACCGCATCGCCCAGATGGGCACGCACTGGCGCTCCGGCCCGCACTACGCCGAAGCCGTGGAGATGGTCCGCGCCGGCAAGCTGGGCAAGGTGCGCCAGGTACGCTGCTTCGCCTACCTGGACTGGGTGACCGACTGCGGCAACCCGCCCGACTCCGCGCCGCCGGCGGGCGTCGACTACGACATGTGGCTGGGGCCGGCGCCCCAGCGGCCCTTCAACAAAAACCGCTTCCACTTCAACTTCCGCTGGTTCTGGGACTACGCCGGCGGCCTGATGACGGACTGGGGCGTGCACCTGATCAACATCGCGCTGTGGTCGATGGGGCCGGAGTGGCCCAAGTCGGTGATCAGCTCCGGCGGCAAGTACGTGCTGCAAGACAACACGGAGACGCCCGATACACAAATCACCGTTTATGATTTCCCCTCTTACACCCTGATCTGGGAGCACCAGGTGCAGTGCGGCCTCGGCCCCGACCGCCGCGAGCACGCCGTCGTCTGGACCGGCTCGGACGCCACGCTGATCCTCGACACCTCCGGCTGGGAGCTGATCGCCGAGCCGAAGAAGCGGAACTCCGTGGTGGAGATGCGGCGCCGCTCGCAGGCCGGCGAGAACATCCGCGCGGCTCATGCGCGCAACTTCCTGGACTGCGTGAAGTCGCGCCAGGCGCCGGTGGAGAATCTCGACGTGGGCCACCATGTGTCGTCGGTGGCCATGCTGGGCAACGTGGCGCTGCGCTCGAAGGCGCGCATCGAATGGGACGCCGCCGCGGGCCGCGTGGCGGGCAACGAGCAGGCCAACGCGCTGCTGTCGCGGAAGTACCGCGAGCCGTGGAAGCTGGCATGATCGGGCGCCGCGCGTTTCTGTCGCTGCCCGCGGCCGCGCTGGCCGCGCTCGGCAACGACCGGGTGGGCGTGATGTGCCAGTTGGGCTCCAACGAGCCCGGGGCGCGCCGGACGATCGAGGCGGCGCGCGCGGCGGGCTTCCGCCGCGTGATGGTGAATTTCGCCTGGGACGCGGTGGACGCGGGGTTCCTCAAAGGGCTGCCCGGCTGGCTGCGCGGCGCCGGGCTCCAATGCGGCGCGCTCGGCGCCTACGTCAACTGCGTGGAGCCGCGCGCCGTGCTGATGCGGACACGCGCGGAAGACTTCGTCCGCGCCCTCGACTACGCTGGCGAACTTTCCACGCGCCGCCTGGTGGCGTGGACCGGGTCGCACCTCACGGATCTGATGCAGGCCGACCCGCGCAACTTCACGCGCGCCTCCGAAGACGCGCTGGTGCGCTTCCTCGAGCCGCACGTGCCCCGGCTCGAAAGCGCGAAGCTGATGCTGGCGCTGGAGAGCTACATCACGCTGGCGTGTCCCGATGCGCCATCGCTGGCGCGCGTGCTACGGCGGCTGCCGGCGTGCGTGGGCGCCGTCATGGATCCGCCGAACCTGACACCCATCGCGCGCTACGCGCAGCGCGACGAAGAGCTGCGCGCGATGTTCCGCGTGCTCCGCGGCCGCATCGCCGTCGTCCACCTCAAGGACTTCCGGCTGGCCGCCGGCGGGCAAAGCTACGAGCTGCCGGGGCCACTGGCCGGCGAGATGAATTACAGGCTCTTTGCTCGGTTGATCCGTGCGCTCCCCGAAGAGATCCCGGTTGTGGCCGAGCACATCGGGCCGGAGGAGTTCCGGGCGGTGCGCGAAAAACTGCTGCCGCTGTTCGGCTGAGGGGCAGCAAAAGAGGCGTTCCTCCTGTACGATGTCTGGGAGGACTGCCCTATGCAACGACGCGACCTTCTCAAATCCGCCGCCGGACTCACCATCCTGAAAAGCGGCACCCTGCGCGGCCAGAACGCCCCCAGCAACAAGCTGAACATCGCCCTGGTCGGCGTGTGGGGCCGCGGCACGGCGCACTACAACATCATGAACAATGAGAACGTGGTGGCGCTGTGCGACGTCAACGACACACGCACCAAGGAAGCGCTGCAGATCTTCCCCAAAGCCAAGACCTATCACGACTGGCGGCGGATGCTCGACCAGAAGGACATCGAGGCCGTCATCATCTGCTCGGCGGACCACCACCACGCCTTCATCGCCAACTGGGCGCTGAACCGCGACCTGCACGTCTACTGCGAAAAGCCGCTGGGCATCAGCGTGGACGAGGTGCGCACGGTGCGCGCCAACTACCTGAAGCGCAAGGCCAAGGTGGCCACGCAGCACGGCACGCAGCGCCATGCCTACCCGAACTTCGAGCGCATCCGGGAGCTGATCCTGGACGGCGCCATCGGCGAGCTGAAGGCCGTGCATAGCTGGGACGCCCGGCAACTGCCGCGGCCCGGCTACCCGTCGGCCGAAGGCATGCCGCCCGCCGCGCTGCACTACGAGCAGTGGATCGGCCCGTCGCCGTATCACCCCTACAGCCCGCAGTACTTCGGCGGCTCGGAGGGCCTGAACTGCCTGTTCTGGAACATGTACCGCGACTTCGGCGTGGGCCAGATCGGCGACATGGGCGCGCACACCATGGACCTGGTGTGGAACGCCATCGACTCCGGCGCGCCCACGGCCATCGAAGTGGACCAGGAGCTGACCGACAAGTACAACCCCGACATCTGCCCGGTGAAGTGCAAGGTGACGTTCGATTCGCCGGCCAATTCGTGGCGCGGCCCGGTGAAGGTGGTGTGGTACCAGGGCGGGCTGAAGCCCGACAACCCGCGCGGCTACATCGACCTTTCGCGCGTGGGCAACGGCGCCATCTACGAAGGCACCAAGGGCAGCATCTTCGCCGACTTCACGTCGCGCATCATCCTGCCGGTGAACGACGACGGCGACTTCACCTATTACAAGCGCCGCTCGGAGAAGGACCTGCTGCCGCTGATCATGGGCACGGGCCAGCGCACGCAGGGCGGGCCGCCGCAGGGCGCGCGCCGTCCGCCGCAGCGACAACAGGCGCGGCGCCAGCCGCCGCCGGGTATGAAGGCCATGCCCAGCGCCGAAGTGACCTCCACCGGCTTCCCGGTGGTGCAGATGATGGAAGGCAACATCCCGCCGGCCATCGGCATGCCAAACTCGGCCATCCCGCGGATTCAGGATGCGCAGAAGCGCGGCGAGGGGCTGCGCCCGGGACAGGACGTCTTCCAGCAGGACTGGATCGCCGCCTGCAAGGGCCAGCGGAACGGCGTGGTGCACGGCACCAGCAGCAAGACCCACTGCGACTTCGACTACTCCGGCTCCATGATCGAGATGATGCTGCTCGGCCTGGTGGCGCACCGCGCCGGCAAGCGTCTGGAGTACGATCCCGCCACGGGCAAGGTGACCAACATGCCCGAGGCCAACGACTGGTTGAAGCGGACCTACCGCGCCAACTGGACCCTCAACGGCTGATCGGCCGTTCGTAGTGGAAAACGCCCTGCCGCCCGCACGGCAGGGCGTTTTCTTTTAGCGCAGGGTCCGGTATTCGATGCGGCGCAGGGCGCCGGTGGCGTTGTAGGCGGCGAAGCCGAAGGGCAGCGAGAACTTGATGGGCCCGGGGCGCAGGCCGACCTCGCGGCCGGCGATGCCGGCGTTGACCACACGCTCGTCGTCGATCCAGGCCTGGATGCGGTCCAGGCTGACGTGCAGGCGGAAGCGGTACCAGCGGCCGTTCTCGAAGTTGAAGTAGGTGCGGGTTTCGTTCTCCGACGCGTCCCAGTTGTCGATGGAGGAGATGCCGACGATGTCGCCGCCCCAGCCGCCCAGCACCCAGGTGGCGTGCGAAGCGCCGACGGGGAAGGTGAGGCTGGCAAAGAAGTCGTTGCCCACGGCGCGCATGGCCTCGAAGCGGACTTCGTAATCGGCCTGCGGAAAGGGCTTGGTCCAGTTGGCGCCGGTGAGCGGGTGGCCGAACTTCAGCACCAGCGTGCCGTCTTCCACCTTGAC
>DAHVTI010000227.1 GCA_027324255.1 Bryobacterales bacterium
GCCATGGACAAGGGCCTGCGCTTCGCCATCCGCGAAGGCGGCCGCACGGTGGGCGCCGGCACGGTGTCCGAGGTGGTCGAATAGTGTTTCGAGGGGGGAGCGCCCGCGCCGCGGGCGTTTCTTCCCGGTTTCGGGTTAGAATGAAGTTGTTCCCGGGAAGGGGCTTAGGTTAAGGGTAGACCGGCGGTCTCCAAAACCGCGAGTGGGGGTTCGATTCCCTCAGCCCCTGCCAATCCAGCGGTTCCTTGATGGCTTCCCGCGGGTTGGGCCGCCCGGCCGCCTGAAGTGGCCGGGCGTGTGAGTGAGACAGGCAAGACCGAGGTAAGCAGGTGCCGACTATGGCAGCAGAGACAACGGCAGTCAGCGACGCAAGGCAGCGCTCCGGCATATCCGGCTGGATTGCCGGCGCGAAGGATTATTTCAGCGACATCAAGGCGGAGATGCGCCGCGTCACCTGGCCGTCCAAGAATCAGGTCCAGGCCACGACCGCCGTCGTGATCGCCGCAGTTTTCCTGTTCGCCGCCTACTTCGCCGTCGTCGATCTCATTTTGGGCCGGGCCATCAACCAGGTTTTCCAGACGCTCGCCAGGCGCTAGCGGCCGCGGGTAAGGATTGTCGCGGGTAAGGATTAGCGTTCCATGCCGGATCAAGAGTTCGAAAATCAGACCGAGAACGCCGCCGAAGCGCCCGTCGAGGCAGATAGCGCCGGCGTGTCCCTTCCGGCAGCGGAAGAATCGGCCGAGGCGGTGTCCGTAGCGGCCCCCGAGCCGGTGGAAGAGGCCGCTCCCGCCGATCAGTCCGGGCAGCCGGACCAGTCGGGAATGGACTGGTTCATCATCCACACCTACAGCGGTTTTGAAAACAAGGTGGCCGAGTCGCTGCGCGCCAGGGCCTCGGCCTACGGCTTTTCCGGCCGGCTGGGCCAGGTCCTCATCCCCACGGAAGAAGTGGTGGAGCTGCGCAACGGCAAGAAGGTCACCAGCAAGCGGCTGCTCTATCCCGGCTACGTGATGGTGCAGATGGCCATGGACGACGAGCTCTGGCACCACGTGAAGAACACGCCGCGGGTCACCGGCTTCGTCGGGGGCGGCAACACGCCCGTTCCGCTTTCCGCCGACGAGGTCAACGGCATCCTGTACCGCCAGGCTTCTTCGGCCGAGCGGCCGCGGCCCAAGCTCTCGTTCGAGAAGAACGAAAACGTGCGAATTATCGACGGCCCCTTCACCAACTTCCAGGGCAAGGTGGACGAAGTCAACAGCGAAAGGAACACCCTGCGGGTGCTGGTCACCATTTTCGGCCGCGCGACGCCCGTGGAACTGGAGTTCCTGCAGGTAGAAAAGTCCAGCTAGGCAGGCAACAGCCGGGCAGGCAAGATTCAAGTAAGGGTTTTCAACAATGGCGAAGAAAGTTACGGCTCAGGTTAAGCTGCAAATCCCCGCGGGGAAGGCCACCCCGGCGCCTCCGGTCGGCACCGCTCTCGGCCCCCAGGGCGTCAATATCATGGAGTTCTGCAAGGCGTACAACGCCAAGACCTCCGCCAAGGAACAGGAAGGGCTGATCATCCCCGTGGTGATCACCATTTACTCGGACCGCACCTTCACGTTCATCACCAAGACGCCGCCGGTGGCGATTCTGGTGAAGCGCGCCTGCAACCTGGCGAAGGGCAGCGCGGAGCCGAACAAGAACAAGGTCGGCAAGATCACCATGAAGCAGGTCGAGGAGATCGCCAAGATCAAGATGCCCGATCTGAACTCGTTCGACATCGAGTCGGCCATCGCGCAGGTCAAAGGCGCCTGTGTTTCGATGGGCGTGGAAGTGATCCAGTAAGCAGGTTTCGTACCGGCGTGGACGGAGATCCTCCGGACATGCTAAGATTGTAGTTCGTTCTTTTCCAATCTAACGGGGTTCATTTCGCGGGCTTTCCGGCCCCGGAGTGAAAACCGATCCCATTGGGAGGCCTTCCGCCCGGTTTTTCCGGACGGGGCCGTTTGGACCAGTCACACTATGGCAAGAAAACCAGGTAAGAAGTACACTGCGGCCGCGGGCCAGATCGAAAAGCGGCCATACACCCTCGAAGACGCCATTTCGCTGGTAAAGAAAATCAAGTTCTCGAAGTTTGACGAGACGGTGGAAGTGCACATGCGGCTGGGCGTGGACCCCAAACACGCCGACCAGATGGTGCGCGGAACCGTGGTTCTGCCGAACGGGCTCGGCAAGAGCAAGCGGGTTCTCGTCATTGCCTCGGGCGACAAGATTCGGGAAGCGGAGGCGGCCGGCGCCGAATTCTTCGGCGGCGAAGAGATGGTCGAAAAGATCATCAAGGAAAGCTGGCTGGATTACGATGCAGTCATCGCCACCCCGGACATGATGCGGTCCATGGCGAAACTCGGCAAGGTGCTCGGGCCGCGCGGCCTGATGCCCAATCCGAAGACGGGCACCGTGACCACGGACGTCACCAAGGCCGTCAACGAAGTGAAGGCCGGCAAGGTGGAGTTCCGCGTCGACAAGACCGGCGTCATCCACGCCCCCGTGGGCAAGAGCAGCTTCGGCGCCGAAAAGCTGCTGGAGAACGCCAGCACGCTGATCCAGGCCGTCATTAAGGCGAAGCCGGCCGCCGCCAAGGGCAAGTACGTCAAGAGCGCCACCGTCTGCTCCACCATGGGGCCGGGCGTCGGCCTCGACGTGACTGTCTACAACTTGCGGCAGGTCTAGGCCCAGGCGAAAGGATTCCGGCATGAAGGAAAGAAAGAAGAAACAGCAAGATCTCGATTCTCTGAAACAGAAGCTGGAGCAGTCCGGCGACCTGTTCGTCACGAGCTTCGAGAAGCTCACCGTCGCCCAGGACTTCGAGTTGCGCAAGACGATTCGCGGGGCCGGCGGGATGTACGAAGTTGTGAAAAACACGATCGCCGGCAAGGCCTCCGAGGGCCTGCCGTCCGCTTCGGTCCTGCAGGGGCTGAAGGGCGTGTCGGCCGTGGCTTACACGAGCGGCGATCCGGTGGCTCTGGCGAAGGCTCTCACGGCATATGCCAAGGCCAATCCCACGTTTTCCTTCAAGGCAGGCCTCGTCGAGGGGCGGGCCATCAACCTGGCTGAGATCCAGGAACTGGCTTCCATGCCGCCGAAGGAAGCGATCTACGCCAAGCTTTTGTACCTGATCAACGCCCCGGCTCAGCGCCTGGTCACCGCCATGAACGGCGTCGGCCGCAACCTGGCAGTGGTTGTCGATCAGGGCGTGAAGGAAGACAAGTTCTCCTCCTAGCGGAGGCCGGGCCCCGCCGCCGGACCCCAAGAAGGTTCGAGCGGCACCTGGACCAGGTAGCACGATTTATCAAACGATAGGGAGTATTGATCAAAATGGCTGACATCAACGCGATTGCTGAACAGATCCAGGGCCTGACGCTGCTCGAGGCTTCCCAACTGGTGAAGATGCTCGAGGAGAAGCTGGGTGTCTCCGCCGCCGCCGCCGCTGTTGCCGTTGCCGCCCCCGCGGCCGGCGCTGCTGCTGCCGCCCCGGTGGAAGAGAAGACCGAGTTCAACGTGATCCTGACCGCCGCCGGCGCCAACAAGATCAACGTGATCAAGGTCGTCCGCGAGGTCACCAGCCTCGGCCTCAAGGAAGCCAAGGACCTCGTCGAGGCCGCGCCCAAGGCCGTCAAGGAAGGCGTCAACAAGGAAGAGGCCGAGACGATCAAGAAGAAGTTCGTCGACGCCGGCGCCTCCGTCGAGATCAAGTAGTCATCCCCTTGCACAGGGGATCGGCCGCAACAGATGACCAGTCAGGCGGCGGGACAGCCCTCGTGGCGCCCCGGCCGCCTGCCCGCGCGTCGTGTTACGGCCGTTTGACGACTTGTTTTGCCTTCTGTTAGACTGTGCATATCAGATCCTGGAGCCTAGTCGGGAAACTCTGCGCCTGTGCTCATCCTTAGCAGTCCGGGTACCGCAGTTCGACGGAACGCGGCCCGAGCCTCATCCTGCCCCCGCCCGCACAGTTCAAGTGTCCCCCAGCGAGTTCCCGCCGGCGTCCAGCTCCCTGGTCCTTTGCCCTTGGTGACAGACATTCCTGCGCCGGGCATCTCCCGAAATCCGCATTGAAGACCGCATCCCGCCGGCCGGAGAAGGCCCGGCGGGATCAGCCTGCGTTCCGGCGGTTGAGTCCGGGCTCGCGGGCGGACATAGGAGTGGAGAATGGCTACTGCGTCCCAAGGCACGCCTTTCGAGAGAGTCGATTTTTCCAAGATCAAAACTTCGGTACCCATCCCGAACCTGATCGAGGTGCAGAAGCGCAGCTACGAGCGCTTCCTGCAGATGGACCTGCTGCCGGACGAGCGAGACGACATCGGCCTGCAGAGCGTGTTCCGGAGCGTCTTCCCGATCACCGATTTCCGGGGGCTTTCGGAGCTCGAGTTCGTCGACTATTCCATCGGCAACTGGGAGTGCAAGTGCGGGAGCCTGAAGGGCCTCAACCACCTGCGCACGGTGTGCCGCAACCCGGCTTGCGGCGCCACCATTAAGACCGACCCGTTCCACCCGGGCGACGTGCTGTGCGACAAGTGCGGCACGTTCAACCGCAACATCGTCACCTTCTGCAACCGCTGCGGCGACCCGGTGGGCCTGCAGTTGAAGTACGACCAGGCCGAGTGCGAGGAGCGCGGCATGACCTACGCCGCCCCGCTGAAGGTCACCATCCGGCTGAAGATGTTCGACAAGGACGAAAGCGGCCGCAAGACGGTGCGCGAGTTCAAGGAGCAGGAGGTGTTCTTCGGCGAGATTCCGCTGATGAGCGCCAACGGCACCTTCATCATCAACGGCACGGAGCGCGTGATCGTCAGCCAGTTGCACCGTTCGCCGGGCGTGTTCTTTGAGAAGGTGGCGGCGCAGAACTACTTCCTGGGCAAGATCATTCCGTACCGCGGCTCGTGGGTGGAGTTCGAGTTCGACAACAAGAACCTGCTGTACGTGCGCATCGACCGCAAGCGGAAGTTCTACGGCACGGTGTTCCTGCGCGCCCTCGGCATCAAGTCCGACGCGGACGTGCTGAAGGCCTTCTACCGCACCAGCGAGCTGAACCTGAAGGATCGCCGGGTCTACTGGAAGATCGACGAGTCGCTGGTGGGCGTGAAACTGGGCAACGCCATCGCGACCAAGGGCGGGGAAGTAGTGCACCCGGCCAACCGCAAGATCAAGGAGAGCACGATCGAGGCCTGCCGCAAGGCGCGGATCGACCATGTGGAAGTGACCACGGCCGAGATCGAAGGCGCGTGGGTGGCGGCCGACGTCATCGACATGGAGACGGGCGAGGTGCTGGCCGAGGCCAACCAGGAGCTGACGTCCTCGACGCTGGCGAAGGTGATGGAAGCCGGCATCAAGAAGGTGGAAGTCTTCTTCCCGGACCGCGACGAAGTCGGCAACGTGGTATCGGTCACGCTGCGGAAGGATCCGGTGAAGAGCCAGAACGAGGCGCTGCTGGAGATCTACCGCAAGCTGCGCCCGGGCGACCCGCCGACGCTGGACACGGCCACGCAACTGTTCCACGGCATGTTCTTCGACCCGCGCAAGTACGACTTTTCGCGCGTGGGCCGCATGAAGTTCAACATCAAGCTGTACGACCAGGCCGAGTACTCGCCCGAGGACTGGGCGGGCAACCCGCTGGACCGGCGCACGCTGGACGAGAAGGACTTCATCGACACGATCAAGTACCTGCTGCGGCTGCGCAAGGGCGCGGGCGGGGTGGACGACATCGACCACCTGGGCAACCGGCGCGTGAGGGCCGTGGGCGAGCTGCTGGAAAACCAGTTCCGCATCGGCCTGGTGCGCATGGAGCGGGCGATCAAGGAAAAGATGGCGGTGTACCAGGAGATGTCGACGGCGATGCCGCACGACCTGGTGAACGCCAAGCCGGTGATGGCGGCCATCCGCGAGTTTTTCGGATCGAGCCAGTTGTCGCAGTTCATGGACCAGACCAACCCGCTGTCGGAGATCACGCACAAGCGGCGCCTGTCGGCCCTTGGGCCGGGCGGGTTGAGCCGCGAGCGGGCGGGCTTCGAAGTGCGCGACGTGCACACGACGCACTACGGCCGCATCTGCCCGATCGAGACGCCGGAAGGTCCGAACATCGGCCTGATCTCGTCGCTGTCGTGCTTTGCGCGGATCAACGAGTACGGCTTCATCGAGAGCCCGTACCGGCGCGTGGCGGGCGCGGTGGTGCAGGACGATGTGAAGATCGTGAACCCGGGCGCGACGAACCTGAAGGTGGGCCAGGTGCTGACCCGCAAGGAGATCGACAAGGCGTTGGCGACGGCGGACGCCAAGAAGAGCCCGCCGGAGTTCGAGGCCCACTGCGACTACCTGTCGGCGTGGGACGAAGACAAGTACGTGATCGCGCAGGCCAACCTGGCGCTGGATAACGGCGGCGGCATTCAGGACGAGCTGGTGAACGCGCGCAAGGCGGGCAACTTCTCGCTGACCAGCCGCGACACGATCGAGTACATGGACGTGAGCCCGAAGCAGCTTGTTTCGGTGGCCGCGTCGCTGATTCCGTTCCTGGAGAACGACGACGCCAACCGCGCGCTGATGGGCTCGAACATGCAGCGCCAGGCCGTGCCGCTGCTGCGGGCGGATTCGCCGATCGTGGGCACGGGCATGGAGAAGGTGACGGCGCGCGACTCGGGGGCGGTGGTCATCTGCAAGCGCGCGGGCGTGGTGGACAGCGTGGACAGCGAGCGCATCATCGTGCGCGTGGAAGGCAACATCCACGAGGGGCAGATGTCGCGCGAAGTGGGCGCCGACATCTACCCGCTGACGAAGTTCAAGCGGTCCAACCAGAACACCTGCATCAACCAGAAGCCGATCGTGGCGCAGGGGCAGCGGGTGAAGAAGGGCGACGTGCTGGCCGACGGGCCGTGCACGGACAAGGGCGAGCTGGCGCTGGGGCGCAACGTCCTGGTGGCCTTCATGCCGTGGCGCGGCTGCAACTTCGAGGACGCCATCATCGTCAGCGAGAAGCTGGTGAAGGAAGACTACTACACCTCGATCCACATCGAGGAGTTCGAGATCGAGGCGCGGGACACGAAGCTGGGTCCGGAAGAGATCACGCGCGACATTCCGAACATCAGCGAGAGCTTCCTGCGGAGCCTGGACGAGAGCGGCATCATCATGATCGGCGCCAAGGTGAAGCCGGGCGACATCCTGGTGGGCAAGGTGACGCCGAAGGGCGAGACGCAACTGACGCCGGAAGAGAAGCTGCTGCGGGCGATCTTCGGCGAGAAGGCCGGGGACGTGAAGGACGCGTCGCTATACTGCCCGCCGGGCATCGAAGGCGTGGTGGTGGACGCGAAGGTCTTCTCGCGCAAGGGCGCGGACCTGGACGAGCGCAGCAAGTCGATCCTCGACGAGCAGGTTCAGAAGCTGCACCGCAACCTCGAAGACGAGAAGCGGATTCTCGGCGACGAGCGGGCCAAGCGGCTGGCCGTCCTGCTCGAGGACAAGGAGCTGATGGCCGACCTTCACGACGAGAAGACGAACCGCAAGCTGCTGTCGAAGGGCACGCCGCTGACGCGGGACGTCATCGAGAAGATGAAGGCGCGGGACCTGAAGCGCATGAAGCTGTCGACGCGGGATCCGCGGCTGAACGAGGCCATCGACGAGATCGAAGAGCTGACTTCGCGGCAGATCATGGTGCTCGAGAAGATCACCGAGGAGAAGATCGCCAAGCTGAAGAAGGGCGACGAGCTTCCGCCGGGCGTGATCAAGATGGTGAAGGTCTACATCGCCATGAAGCGCAAGCTGTCGGTGGGCGACAAGATGGCCGGCCGGCACGGCAACAAGGGCGTGATTTCGCGCATCGTGCCGGAAGAGGACATGCCGTACCTGGCCACCGGGCAGCCGGTGGAGATCATCCTGAATCCGCTGGGCGTTCCTTCGCGAATGAACGTGGGGCAGATTCTGGAGACGCACCTGGGCTGGGCGGGCCGGGAGCTGGGCGTGAAGTTTGCGACGCCGGTATTCGACGGCGCGACCGAAGCCGACATCAAGAGCCAGTTGGAGAAGGCCGAGCTGCCTTCGTCCGGCAAGGTGACCTTGTACGACGGCATGACGGGCCTGGCGTTCGAGCAGCCGGTGACGGTGGGCATCATCTACATGCTGAAGCTGAGCCACCTGGTTGACGATAAAATCCACGCGCGCTCGATCGGGCCGTACTCGCTGATCACGCAGCAGCCGCTGGGCGGCAAGGCGCAGTTCGGCGGGCAGCGGTTCGGCGAGATGGAAGTGTGGGCGCTGGAAGCCTACGGCGCGGCGTACGTGCTGCAGGAGCTGCTGACGGCGAAGTCGGACGACGTCTACGGCAGGGCGAAGATCTACGAAGCGATCGTGAAGGGCGAAGCGGCGGCCGAACCGGGCGTGCCGGAGTCGTTCAACGTGCTGATCCGGGAGCTGCAGTCGCTGTGCCTGGACGTGGAACTGATGAAGAAACCGAAGGAGATCCTGGACACGGCTCTGGCCGCGGACTAGGCGAGGAAAGGACAGGAGGCGAATATGTACAGATCATCCCCTTACGATCGCGCGAACCTGATTGCGGACTTCGATTCGATCCGCATCAGCCTGGCCTCTCCGGAGAAGATCCGCAGTTGGTCGCACGGTGAAGTGACGAAGCCGGAGACGATTAACTACCGCACGTTCAAGCCGGAACGGGACGGGCTGTTCTGCGCGCGGATCTTCGGACCGATCGCGGACTGGGAATGCCTTTGCGGCAAGTACAAGCGGATGAAGCACCGCGGCGTGATCTGCGACAAGTGCGGCGTGGAAGTGACGCTGTCGCGGGTGCGGCGCGAGCGGCTGGGCCACATCGAGCTGGCCAGCCCGTGCTCGCACGTGTGGTTCTTCAAGGGCCTGCCTTCGCGCATCGGCTACCTGCTGGACATCACGCTGCGGGACCTGGAGCGGGTGCTGTACTTTGAAGCGTTCACGGTGGTGGACCCGGGCGAAGTGCCGAGCCTCAGCCGGGGCGAAGTGCTCACGGACGAGCGGAAGCGGCAGTTGGAAGCCGAGTATCCGGGCAAGTTCGTGGCGATGATGGGCGCGGAGGGCATCAAGGAGCTGCTGCGCCAGGTGGACGTCGAAGCGCTGTCGATCGAGATCCGGGAGCGCATGAAGACGGAGCAGAGCCAGCAGAAGAAGCTGAAGTTCGCCAAGCGCCTGCGGGTGACGGAGAGCTTCCGCAAGTCGGGCAACAAGCCGGAGTGGATGATCCTGGACGTGCTGCCGGTGATTCCGCCGGAGCTGCGGCCGCTGGTGCCGCTGGACGGCGGGCGGTTTGCGACGTCGGATCTGAACGATCTGTACCGCCGCGTGATCAACCGCAACAACCGGTTGAAGAAGCTGATCGAGCTGCACGCGCCGGACGTGATCGTGCGGAACGAGAAGCGGATGCTGCAGGAGGCGGTGGACGCGCTGTTCGACAACGGGCGGCGGGGCCGCGTGCTGCGCGGGGCGAACAACCGGCCGCTGAAGTCGCTGTCGGATGCGCTGAAGGGCAAGCAGGGCCGGTTCCGGCAGAACCTGCTGGGCAAGCGCGTGGACTACTCGGGCCGCTCGGTGATCGTGGTGGGTCCGGAGCTGAAGCTGCACCAGGCCGGGCTGCCGAAGAAGATGGCGCTGGAGCTGTTCAAGCCGTTCATCTATCACCGGCTGGAGCTGCGCGGCCACTGCACGACGATCAAGCAGGCCAAGGA
>DAHVTI010000254.1 GCA_027324255.1 Bryobacterales bacterium
GGAGCAGCGAGGAACGGTCGTCGATCAGATTCGAAAGAGGGTCGGTCATGGGTACCTCCTGCTCTGATAGTATCACATACTTTAAGAAGAAGGCCACAAAAAAGAGAAACCCGCTTTCCTTCACTCCTGCGTCGCGCACCCGTTCCGCCTTTGCCTTCCCGGAACGGCGGAGGAATTATGAGAGTCGCTTCGCTGAGGCAAGTAAGGAGGCACCATGGAGCGCAGGAAGTTTGTTGCAGCCGCCGCGGGGGCGGCCACGGCCGCGGGGCAGGCCGCGCAGGGCGCAGGGCCCGTGAGGGAGAAGCCGCTGCGCGACGAGCACTGGGGGCCGCTGTACTACGATGCGGCGGAAAAGGCGCAGGTGGACGAAGTGGTGGACACGGGCGTGCCGTTCCGCTTCACGGCGCGCCGCGGGGTGGCGCCGGTGAAGGTGGCCACGTATGAGCGGGAGTTCGCGACGAAGATCGGGACGCGCTACGCGCTGGCATTGAGTTCGGGCACGGCGGCGCTGGAGTGCGCCATGGCGGCGCTGGGCGTGGGGCCGGGCGACGAAGTGATCATGCCCGCGTGGACGTGGCACTCCGACTGCACGGCGGTGGTGCGCGCGGGCGCACTGCCCGTGTTTGCCGAGATCGACGAGAGTTTCAACCTGGACGCCAAGGACATCGAGGCGCGCATCACGCCGCAGACGAAAGTCATCATTGCCGTGCACCTGCAGGGCAATCCGGCGGACCTGGACCCGATTCTGGAAATCGCGCGGAAGCACAAGCTGCGGGTGATCGAGGATTGCTCGCAGGCGGTGGGGGCGTCGTACAAGGGCAAGCGGCTGGGCTCGATGGGCGACATCGGGACGTACAGCCACCAGGAGAGCAAGACGATCACGTCGGGCGAGGGCGGCATGCTGGTGTCGTCGGACGCGGAGCTGTTCGAGCGGGCGGTGCGCTTTCACGACGTCGGCAACATCTTCGCGCCGCACAAGGCGATGCTGGGCGAGACGAAGCTGGCGCCGTTTGTGGGCACGAACTTCCGTATGAGCGAGTTCGCGGGCGGCGTGATGCTGGCGCAATTGAGGAAGCTGGACAATATCATCGCGGCGGCGCGAACGAACGCGTCGCGGGTGTACGACGGGCTGCGTGGGATTCCGGACCTGAAGTTCCGGCTGCGGCCGGACCCGCTGGGCGACCTGGGCTCGCCGGTGTTCGTGCGCTTCGACACGAAGGCGCAGCGGGAGCGCTTCCTGGAGCTGATGAAGGCGGAGAACGTGCCGGCGAACGGGCCGGGCGGCTCAGTGATCCTGCCCATCCAGTCCTACATCGAGAACAAGATCGCGGCGCACCCGTCGTGGCCGGCGTGGACTTCGGCGCGGGGCAAGGCGATCCGCTACGGCGCGGCGTCGTGCCCGCGCACCATCGACATCCTGTCGCGCTTCGGCGGCGTGCCGGTGGGGCCGAAGTACACGCGGCAGGACGTGGACGACATCATCGCGGCGGTGCGCAAGGCGTACCCGGCAGCGCTGCGGACGTAAGGAGAGAACGTGATGAGACGGACCATCGCGGTGCTGGCGCTGATTTCGAGCGGGGCGTGGGCGGAGTTCCGCGCTTCGGTGGTGAGGATCGACATCACGCCGGACAGGCCGCAGTGGCTACTGGGCTACGCGGCGCGGCAATCGACGGGCGTGCACGACCCGCTGTTCCACCGGATCGTGGCGCTGGACGACGGCCGGACGCAGTTCTACCTGGTGTCCACCGACATCGCGCTGTTCTCGCCGGCGTTCTACGACGAGTTCTGCGCGGAGTTGAAGAAGCAGACTGGTATCGAGCGGAAGAGCGTGTGGTGGACGGTGACGCACACGCACTCGGCGCCGGAACTGGGGCCGCCGGGCCTGGCGAAGGCGTTCCTGGCGGGGCGCTACGATCACGAGCCGGATTGGGAATACGCGAAGGCGGTAAAGCAGAAGCTGATCGACGGGATTGTGGAGGCGAAGGGAAAGCTGGCGCCGGCGCGGCTGAGGGTGGGCACGACGCGGTCGACCGCGAACATCAACCGGCGTTCGCGCGACCCCAACGGGAAGATCTACCTGGGACTGAATCCGGACGGGCCGGTGGACCGGCAGGTGGGGCTGCTGCGGCTGGACCGCCCGGACGGGACGCCCATCGCGCTGATCGCCAACTACGCGATGCACGGCACGGTGCTGGGCGGGAAGAATCAGTTGATCAGCGGTGACGCGCCGGGCACGGTGGCGGCATACGTCGAGCAGAAGTTGGGCGCGCCGATGCTGTACATCAACGGCGCGACGGGCGACATCGCGCCGATCTACAGCGTGTACGACGACTTCAAGCGCGTGCGCATCGCGGAGTTCAACGTGCTGCTGGGGGACCGGATCGTCCAAGCGATGAACACGCTGCCGGCGTCCGCCGCGGCGGTGAAGCTGGAGGCCGCGGAGGAGTATTTGGTGACGCCGCTCAAAGCCGGGCTGAAGTGGCCGGAGGAGCTGGCTGCCTACATCACGCCGCAGTCCGAGGTGCGGCTGCCGCTGCGGTTCCTGCGGATCAACAAGGAGACGGCGCTGTGGGCGGCGCCGCTGGAGCTGTTCTGTGAAATCGCAATGGACGTTCGCGCGCAGTCGAAGGTGAAGAACACGTTTTACTTTGGCTACGCGAACGGCTGGCTGGGGTATCTGCCGACGAAGCAGGCGTTTTCCGAGGGCGGCTACGAGACGACGACGACGCCGTTCACGCCGGAGGCCGAGGCGGCACTGAAGCAGGCCGTGCTGGCGCGCATGAAATGAAGGACGCGCCGGCAGTTGTGGAAACACATCCTGCCGCGCTTCGCGAGCCTGGCGGCGCTGGGCATCCTCCTGGCGAACTGGGACAAGGCTGACGGGGCTGAGTACGCGGGCGTGGAGCCTGACGGGGCTGGCGGGGGCGCTGCTGTTGTGGAATGCGTATCCGAGGAACGACGGCCGGCGCTGCGGGCCGCGTTGTGCGCGCTGAACGTCGCCTCGCGGCTGGGCTGGACGGACGCGCTACGGCACCTGCCGTTCCGGGTATGGGCGTCCGGGAGCGGGGATCTGGCGCCGATCACGATGGCGGGCATCGTCGCGTCGCAGGGCGAGGGAAGCGTCGGGGTACGCGGCGGCGCTGACGGCGGCGGGCGCGCTGCTGTTGCGGTTCGGCGTGATGAAGCTGGGCGCGACGCCGGCGTGGTGCCTGTGGTGCTCGGCCCTCAGCGTGGTGATCCTTCTGGGGCTGTACTGGGTGATGGACGAGCGGGGCGCGTCGGAGTCGGCGTGGTTTGTGACGCCGGCGGGAGAGAACACGCCAGTCACGTACGTGGCGCCGGACATCTATTACGCGCCGGGTCTGACAGCGCTGGCGGCGCCGTTCAGCGCGGGGTGGCCGGGCGAGGCAAGGGCCGCGGTGATGACGGCCGTGATGCTGGCGCTGGCGGGGCTGCTGACGCGGCTCATGGCGCGGAGGGCTTGTGATAGCATCGGGGCGCGGTGCGAATGCCTGCGGGGAGTGGTCATGGAGTTCCTGCGAAGCTGCGGTCCGCCGGCCACGCGGCGCACGTTTCTGGGCGCTACGTTGGCGGCGGCGCTGACGCCCGCGGCGGGGGCTGCCCCGCGCGCGCAATTGCGTTTCGGCCTGGCCACGTATGAGTGGGGCCGCGATTGGGACATAACGGCCATCCTGGCGAACCTGACGAAGGCCGGCGTGCACGCGGTGGAGCTGAAGACCCTGATCAAGTACGGCAACGGGCGCGCGGAGCGCTACCCGCACGGGGTGGAGCTGGAACTCAGCGCCGCGGGCCGCCAGGAAGTGAAGAAGCGCTTCGCGGACAGCCCGGTGACGCTGGTGTCGCTGGCGACGAGCGAACATTCGCCGTGGCCCGACGCGGCGGTGGAGAAGAAGGCCATCGAAGACACCAAGGGCTACGTGAAGCTGAGCCACGACGTGGGCTCGCGCTGCGTGCGGGTGCTGCCGAACATCTGGCTGCCGGACGCGCCGCGGGAGAAGACGTTCGACGCGCTGGCGGCGTATCTGAATGCCGTAGGCGGCTACGCGTCGGAACTGGGTCAGGAGATTGCGCTGGAGGCGCACGGCGGCATCGGCGAGCTGCGGTACGTGCGGGCCATCATGGACCGCGTGACGGCGCGCAGCGTGCGCGTGCGGCTGAATTCGGAGAAGCGGAACACGGTGGGCGAAGGGGGCATCGACGGGCAGTTCAGCCTGATCCGCCACGTGCTGTCGCCCACCATGCACATCCACAACCTGAAGCTGCCGGACTACCCCTACCAGGAGGTCATCGACTGGCTGGTGAAGGCCGGTTGGGACGGCTGGGCTTTTCTGGAGGTCAGCGACAAGGTGCCGGACCGGGTGCATGCGCTGGCCGGGCAGCGGGAGCTGTGGGAGAAGATGGTGGAGCAAGGGCTGAAGCGCACGGCGCAAGCCGGGAGAAGGAGCGCGAACGCATGAAACAAGTCACCCGCCGCGGCCTGCTGGCAACGGGCGCCGCGCTGGCGCCGTTTTCGCGCGTCGTGGGCGCCAACGACACCATCCGCCTGGGCGTGGTGGGCGTCGGCTCCACCGTCAAGATCGGCGGCAAGGGCAAGGGAGACGCGCGCGACTTTGCGAAGATCCCCGGCGTCAAGGTGGCCGCCTTCTGCGACGTGGACCACGCCAACCTCGACCCCGAGGTGAAGAAGTGGCGCGACCGCGGACAGAAGGTGGAAGCCTACACGGACGTGCGGAAGCTGCTGGAGAACAAGGATATCGACATCGTCAGCGTGACGACGCCGAACCACTGGCACGCGCTGGTGACGGTGTGGGCGTGCCAGGCGGGCAAGGACGTGTTCGTGCAGAAGCCCGCGTCGCACAACCTGTTCGAGGGCCGGAAGATGGTGGAGGCGGCGCGGAAGTACAAGCGCATCGTGCAGTGCCCCAGCAACTCGCGCTCGCCCAACGGCTTCATGGAGGCAGTGGCGTGGGTGAAGCAGGGCAACCTCGGCAAAATCCGCTACGTGCACGGCATCAACTGGGCGGGGCGCACCAGCATCGGCAAGGTGGCAGGCCCGCGGCCGGTTCCGGCGTCGATCGACTACGACCTGTGGTGCGGCCCGGGGCCGGTGCTGCCGCTGCTGCGCGAGAACCTGCACTACGACTGGCACTGGCAGTGGCCCTACGGTGACGGCGAGCTGGGCAACTGGGGGCCGCACATCCTGGACGGCTGCCGCATGGCCATCGGCGCGCAGGCGCCGCCGCCGCGCGTCGTGTGCATGGGCGGCCGCTTCGGCTACATCGACGACGGCCAGACGCCCAACAGCCAACTGATGTTCTACGACTACCAGCCGGCGCCCATCCTGTTCGAGATCCGCGGCCTACCCAAGGAGAAGTCCCTGCTGGCGACCGCCTGGGACAGGAACCAGAACCAGACCATGGACTCCGACTGCGGCATCCGCCAGGGGACCATCATCCACTGCGAGGGCGGCTACGTGGCGCAGAACAAGGCCTACGACAAGGACGGCAAGCTGATCAAGCAGTTCCAGCCGGAGTCGCCGAACCTCAATGTGAACTTCATCGAGGCGGTGCGCAGCCGGAAGCAGCAGGACCTGGTGGCCGACATCCTGGACGGGCACCAGACGGTGGCGTTGATCCACATGGCCAACATCTCCTACCGCCTGGGCAAGGCCACGCCGGCGGGCGAGATGCGGGAACGGATTGCGGGGAAGAGGGAACTCACGGCTGCGTTCGACCGCTTCCGCGGCCACCTGCGGGCCAACGACGTGGACGTCGATAAGATGATCGGCGGGCCGATGCTCACGATGGACCCGGCGAGCGAACGCTTCACCGGGGACTACGGCGCGGAGGCCAACAAACTGGCGCGCGGCGAGTACCGCAAGCCGTTTATCGTGCCGGAAAAGGTGTGACCGGGACGGCCGGCGTGAGAGCGAAGGAGAGCAGGATGGATCGCAGGAGTTTCGTGTCTTCCGTGGCGGCGGGCCCGTTTTCCGGCCGCGTGCTGGGCGCCAACGACCGCGTGGTGGTGGGGCAGATCGGGCTGGGCGCGCGCGGCTATTAAGAAGTGACCATCACCTCAAAGAGCGCCTCGTCGGACCTGGCGGCGGTGTGCGACGTCTACCGCCCGCTGGCCGACCTGACGAGGCGGAAGGTGGGCGGCAAGTGTGAAGCGTACACGGATTTCCGGCGCATCCTGGAGCGCAAGGACATCGACGCTGTGTTCGTTTCGACGCCCGACCACTGGCACGCGCCGATTTCGATTCTGGCCTGCCAGGCGGGCAAGGACGTGTACTGCGAGAAGCCGCTGTCGCACACGGTGGAAGAGGGCCGGCGCATGGTGCAGGCGGCGCGCAAGCACCGCCGAGTGATGCAGGTGGGCAGCCAGCAGAGGTCCGCGCCGCACTTTGCGAAGTGCGCGGAGCTGGTGCAGAGCGGCTATATCGGCGACGTCTCCACCATCGACTGCTGGATTGTTTCGAACGAAGCGCCCACGGGCTTCGGGCAGGCGCCGGACTCCGCGCCGCCCGAGGGGCTGGACTGGGACCTGTACCTCGGCCCCGCGCCCCAGGCGGCCTACAACCGCAACCGCTACATCTGGAACTGGCGCTGGTGGTGGGACTACGCCGGCGGCAACATGACGGACTGGGGGGCGCACCACATCGACAGCATCCACCAGATCATGAACGCCGGCGCGCCCACGGGCGTCTTCGCCTCCGGCAGCCGGATGCTGAAGGACAACCGCGACGCGCCCGACACATTCCTGGCCACCATCGAGTACCCGAAGTTCAGCGTGCGCTTCGTCAACAGCCAGGTGGGCTACCGCATGGACCGCTACGCGGGCACGCTGATTTACGGCACGAAGGGCACGCTGTTCGTGGACCGCAAGGGCTACGAGGTGATCCCGTCGCGCTTCTCGGCCATCGTACGTTCGGACCTGGACCAGGTGGAGGACATGCTGGCGTCGCGGCGCCGCGAGGTGACGGGCGAGCCACGGCCGCGCGGCAGCGGGCAGCCGCCTCGAGCCTACTGCGAGGCGGTGAAGGTGACGGGCATCTCGCTGGACCCGGAGATCCAGATCCGGCACGTGGAGAACTTCCTGGAGTGCGTCAAGAGCCGGCGGAAGCCGGTGGCGGACGTCGAGATCGGGCACCGCTCCATCGTGCCCTGCCACTTGGGCAACGTGGCGTACCGGGTGGGGCGCAAGCTGCGCTGGGATGCGGCCAGCGAACGGATTGTGGGCGACAACGAAGCCGCGGCGCTGCTCACCAAGCGCTATCGCGCGCCGTGGAGCCTGCCCAAGGTGTAAGGGTTCAGGCGCCGGCGAGCGCGCGCAGAATGCGGAACGCGGGCGAGACGAACTCCAGGGCCATGCGGGCGGCCGAGGCCAGCAGCAGGGCCGCCGCCAGCAGGGGCCGGCCGCACGCCAGCCATTCGAGAAAGACGGCCAGGAGGACGGGGCTGAAGACTCGGCCGAAGGAGTAGAAGTCGTCCCAGGCGGCGCGCGGCTCGATGTGGCAGATGAGCCAGACGGCGGCTCCGTACAGCGCGCCGCAGATCCAGAGGGCGGCGCGCGGGCTGGAGGCGCACTCGGCGCGCCGGCGCCAGCATTGGACCAGGGAGACGGCGGCGGCGCTCAACAGGGCGGCAAGGGCCAGCAGGGCGGTCCAGTACAGTACCTGGCCGAACCAGGCGGGCGAACCCTGCGGCCCTGGTTCGGCCAGCAGCAGCCGGATGGAATAGAACAGGCCCGCGAAGCGTGCGTGGATGCCTCCGGGCAGTTGGGAGAGCCAGAGGCTGAACAGCCCAAATGGCAAGCCGGCACAGGCCCACTTCAGGGCCGCCGGCAGGCCCCACCGCAGCAGGGCGGCCAACGCGGCGGCGGCGGGCAGGAACATGCCGGTCTCGCGGACGAAGGGCGCGGCGGCGGCCAGCAGCGCGGCCCAGCGCCAGCGGCCCGTCTCCCAACAGAAGGCGAAAACGGCCACGCAGGTTACCAGCGGACCGTCCACCACCATCCTGTCAATGGACGCCAGCGAGGAAGGCAGCAGGACAAAGGCCAGGCCCCACCAGGCGGAGACGCCGCGCAACTCGGCCAGGCGGGCGGTCCACCAGGCGCCGGCGGCCAGGGAGACAAGGATCAGGCTGAAGTAGGCGCAATCGATCCAGGCCTGGCTGCCGAGGGCCAGGGTGTAGGCGAGCGCCGGGATGAGGATGCGCTGGTAGCGTAGCTGCGGCGGATCGAGATAGGGCAGGATTTCACACAACGGCCAGGGGCGGTGAGCCATCACGTGGAAGATCTGGCCGTCGTAGCCGTGCGGGGCGGG
>DAHVTI010000296.1 GCA_027324255.1 Bryobacterales bacterium
TGCTTACATGGTACGAGTACTTATTTGCAATTGCAACCACAATATGTATCCATACATGCCTACACAATGGCTCGCAAAAACACCCTTCCCCCTCAAAACAAACCACTTCAACTAATCAGGAGTCAGAACTTCGGACTAAGCTAACGGCCCAATTTGCGTTCGAGAAAACCGGCTGCGGCGCGATAAGCCCGCAGCCAGTTTTTTTGCAGCAGGAAGTCGTGCACCTCGTCGGGAAAGACGAGCAGCTCGTATTCCACGCCGCGCTTGCGCAGCTCGTCCACCAACTGCACCGTCTGGTTGAAGATCACGTTGCGGTCGTCGTCGCCGTGGATCAGCAGGACGGGCGAGCGCCAGGTCGCCACGCTGGCCATCGGCGAGGACTCCCAGGCGCGGCGCAGGAACTCCTCTTTCATCTGGGCCGCGCCGGGGCGGGTGTCCTGGATGTCGCGCACCCATTCGTGCACGCCGTGCATGTCGACCCCGGCGGCAAACAGGTCCGACGCCCGCGCCAGCCCGAGCGCCGTCAGATACCCGCCGTAGGAGCCGCCCCACAGCGCGATGCGGCGCGGATCGACGTCCGGCCTCGACCGCAGGTACAGGCCCGCGCCCAGCACATCCTGGAACTCGCTGGCCCCGGTGGCGCCGTAGTTCAGAGCCTCGCGGAACTCCATGCCGTAGCCGGTTCCGCTGCGGTAGTTCACGCTGAGCACGACATAGCCGCGGCTGGCCAGGTACTGATTGAACGCGTAGGCGTTGTGGTAGTAGTACATGGGGTTCCAGCCCAGCAGCATCTGGCGCCGCGAACCGCCGTGCACGAAGATGACGGCCGGGCGGCGCTCGCCGGCCTTCACCCCGCGCGGTAGGAAAAGCTGGCCGGGAATTTCCATGCCGTCGGTGGCGGGAAACTTCACCGGCTGGGGCGCCACCATCTCCTTCTCCGGGAAGTCCGCCGGAATCGCGGCGGGGGCCAGGTCCCGAACCGCACCGTTCGCCGTGAGCAGCGCCGGCCGGGCGGGGCGCCGGGCATCGGAGCGGAGCAGCGCCACGGCGCCGCCGGACAGCGCGCAGGGCGCCCACTCAATCCCTTCCCCCTGGGTGAGCCGGGTGACGCGGGCCGCGGCAATGTCGACGCGCCACAGGTGGCGCCGGTCGATGTCGCCCTGATTGGAAGAGATGACCAGGGAATCGCCGCCGGGCGAGGGCTCGGCGTACTCCACCTCGAATTCACCGGGCGTCAGCAGTTGCGCCGCACCGCCCGAGGCCGGCACGGCGTAGAGCAGCTTCCAGCCGGTACGCTCCCACGGAAAGGCAAGGTGGCCGGTGGAGGCCCAGTACAGCGACGGCCCCGCGGCCACGGGTTGGAAGACGCTGCCGCGGCCCGGCTCCGCGCGGAACACTTCCCGCGCTTCTCCGCCGCCCGCTGCCGCCACTCTGACAGACCACGGTGTGGCGGTGAGGCGCGCGCCGAAGGGCTGGGCGGGCCGCTCGGAGGGCTCGCGAAGAAACGCGATGCGCTTGCCGTCGGGCGACCAGGCGGGCAGCGAGTCCCGGTCGGTGGAAGGATCGAGCCAGGCGACGGTCCTGGCGGCCAGGTCGTAGACGCCGATGAAGGCGTGGTCGGAACGGGATGAGGAGAACGCCAGCTTCGACCCGCCGGGGGAGAAGACGAGACCGGAGGCAGCGCCCCGGGCTTTGAACAGCGGGGCCGCCTTGGCATCGGAAGTCAGGTCCGCGGACCAGACGGCGCCGCCGCGCAGCCAGACGGCCAGGCGGCCGTCGGGAGACACCAGCGGAGAGTGGCCTTCGCCGAGCCGCCGGGGCTCGCCGCCGGACCATTCCAGCACCCACACGGACTGCTCCGCGCCTTGCACGTCGCTGGTGGGGTTCGGCGCCTCGCCCGCCCGGTTGGCGCTGCCGCCGCGGACGTAGAGGAGCCGCTCGCCGCCGGGCGCCCAGGCCAACTGCGTGATCTCCTGCCCGTCGTCGTCTTTATAAGTGGTGAGCTGCCGCGCCTCGAACGCCGGCCCGGCGGCCGCCCACACGTTCCAGGGGCCGTTCCAGGACGCAATCCAGGCCACGCGGCCGGCCTTCGGCGCGGAAACCATCTCCGAGGGAAAAGCGGAGCTCAGGGCTTTCTCGATGCTGAACTGGGCGGGCAATGGCGCGGCGCAGAGCGCGCTGGCGAGGAGGATGCGGGAGAGCACCCCCTCAGGGTAGCTCGAAGCTGATGAAGCGGAGACGGCCCGCGCGCTCCACCTGCACCGCAACGGGATCCCCGGACTTCATCTTCTTCAGCAGCGCGCGCAGCTCGGAAGCGGACTTCACGGCCGTGCGGTTCACGGAATAGATGACGTCGCCGGCGCGGAACCCGTCTTCGAGCAGCGGCCCGTCGGCGTGCCGCGCGGCCACCAGCACGCCGTCCTGCTCGCTGCGCACGGGCCCCACCTGCTCGCGCAGGGCGGGCGTGAGGTCCACGGCAAAGATGCCGAACTCTGGGATGAGGTTTTCTTCGCGGCTGGCCAGGTCGGCATAGGTGGACGCTTCGTCGTGGCGCTCCACCACCTTCACCGTCACGTCCAGCCGGCGCTTGCCGCGCAGGATTTCCAGCGCCACGGTTTCGCCGATCACCGGGCGGTAGACGTTCACGTTGAACTGGCGGGCATTCTCCATCACCTTGCCGTTCAGGCTGTGGATGACGTCGCCCACCCGCAGCCCGGCCGTTTCGCCCTCGCCCTCCGGCTCCACGTCGGCGATGACGACGCCCCATTCCTGCGGCAGTTTCCAGCCCGCGGCCAGCGAGGAGGTAATGGTCTGCGTGGTCACGCCGATGTCGCCGCGCACCACGCGGCCGGATTTGCGCAGTTGGTCCACCACGTTGGAGACGATGTTGGACGGCACCGCAAAGCCGATGCCTTCGCTGCCGCCGGACTGCGTCAGGATCAGCGTGTTGATGCCCACCACGCTGCCCTCGGTGTTCACCAGCGGCCCGCCGCTGTTGCCCGGGTTGATGGGCGCGTCGGTCTGGATGTAGATCATGGGATCGTCGGGCTTCAACTGGCGCGCCGGGGAGCTGACGACGCCCATCGTGACGGTGTTGTCCAGGCCCATCGGGCTGCCGAAAGCCAGCACGATCTGGCCCTGCTCCACCGTATCGGAGTCGGCCAGTGGCAGCGCCGGCAGGTTCTTTTCATTGACCTTCAGCAGGGCGACGTCGGTTTCCAGATCGAGCCCCACCAGTTCGGCGCGGACCACGCGGCCCAGCGGCCGCAGCGCCGAGCGCCCGCCGGACGCCGGGGCCGGCAGCGTCACCTGGACGCGCTGCGCGCCGATCACCACGTGCGCGTTCGTCACCAGGTAGCCGCTCCCGTCGATGATCACCCCCGAGCCCGAGCTCTGCTGCCGCGCGGCCACCCCCGGCTCCTCGCTCTCGTCCTCTTCCAACTGCCGGTAGCCCACGGCCGTCACCTTCACCACGGACTGGTGCACCGTGCGGCTCAGCTCCTGGAAGCTGGCGCTCAGCTCGCCCAGCGGCCGCTGGACGGCGGCGGCGCGCGCCGGAGCCTGGGCAGCCGCGGGCGCCCCAGCCGCGAGAGCCAGCGCCGCCAACATCGGGATGAGGAATGTGGACTTCAAGGCGAACCCCCAATTTGCTTTATTCTATCCGGTAGGGCTTTGAAAATCAGAGGAGGGCCGATCGCCATGCAACGCAGAGCATTCCTGCAATCCGCCGCGCTGACCGCCGCCGCCAGGCTCGAACTCCTGGCCGGCACCCCAATGCCGATGACCAGACTGGGCAAGACCGGCCTGGAGGTGTCGCGCTTCGTCGTGGGCGGCTACCACATGCTGGTGCAGGGCGAGGAGATGGGCACCCGCATCATCCACCGCGCCATCGACCTCGGCGTCAACTTCTTCGACAGCGCCAACCAGTACCACAAGGGCAGGAGCGACGAACTGTACGGCAAGGCGCTCGCCGGCGGTCTGCGGCAGAAGGTCCTGCTCATGACCAAGTGCGACATCTACTCCCGCGACGGCGCCATGGCCCTGCTCGAAACGCAGTTGAAGCGCATGAAGACCGACTACCTGGACCTCTGGCAGTGCCACCAGGTGAGCGAGCACGCCGAAGTGGACCAGATCCTCGGCCCCAACGGCTCGCTGGAAGCCTTCGTCCAGGCCAAAAAGCAGGGCAAAGTGCGCCACATCGGCTTCACCGGCCACCGCGACCCCGCCATCCACCTGCGGCTGCTCGCCGGCTCCGACGCCTGGGAGACCGTGCAGATGCCCATCAACCTCATCGATCCGCACTACCTCAGCTTCCTCACGAACGTTCTGCCCGAGGCGCGGAAGAAGGGGCTGGGCGTGCTGGCCATGAAGTCCAACGCCATGGGCTCCATCACGAAGAACAACGTCGCGCCCATCGAGGAGTGCCTGCGCTTCACCTGGAGCCAGGACATCGACGCGCTCGTGTCCGGCGTGGAGACCACCAGCCAACTGGAGGACAACGTCCTGGCGTTGAAGACGCTGAAGAAGCTGACGAAGCAGGAGATCAGCGTGCTGCTGCACAAGACGCGGCAGGGCCAGACCGGGTCGAAGATCGAGCGCTACAAGCGGCCGGAAAAGACCGGCGCCGTCAGGCCGCACCGGGACGGGGAAGTGGCCTGAGCAGGGCGCGCGCCGGCGCGCCGTCGGCGCCGGGAATCAGCAGCGGCAGGCAAAGCAGCTCATAGCGGCCGGGAGCGGCGGCGGCCAGTTGCAGCCCTTCCACCACCCAGATGCCGGCGCCCAGCAGGGTCTCGTGCGTCTCGCGCAGGTCAGTGCTGAAGCCTCCCACGGAGAGGTAGTCGATGCCCACCAGGGCCACGCCCGCGCCGGCGAGCGCGGCCGAGGCCTCGCGCGAGACGTAGACAAAGTCCTCGGCGAAGCGCGGGCTGCGCTGGTGCACCGTGGAATTGCGCGTGCGGAACAGCACCCGCTCGCCAGGCTCCAGATTGCCGGGCAGATGATGCGCCCGCACGGCCACCGGATCGTCCACGGCGATGACCCGCGCCGGACCGGACATCAGCGCCGGAGGCATCGTCTCCATGCCCGCGCCCCCGGACAGAAAATGCCGCGGCGCGTCCATGTGCGTGCCGGTGTGCGCGCTCATGGCCAGCCGCGTCAGGTTGTACTCATCCCCCCGTTCGAGCGACATCGTCTGCTCCACCCACACGGGGTCGTCGCCCGGCCACACCACCATGCCGGAGCGCAGCGGCGTCGAAATGTCGATCCACTCCATTGGTGATCCTGCTCTAGCGTTCGGGCAGCTCGCCCAGCGGGCGCCAATAGATGTTACGGAAAGCCACCGGGCCGTGGTCGCCCTGCAGCATCAGGGGGTTCATCGCCGCTTCCGGGATGTTCATGTGGGCGCGCGTCGGATTCGGCGCCTCCACGTTGTCGTGGATCATCACCCCATTGAACATCACGCGCACGAAGCGGGCGTTCTCCACCTTCTTGCCGGAGGCGTCGAAGCGCGGCGCGCGGAACCAGATGCGGTACGCCTGCCACTCCCCCGCGTTGCGCTCCACGTTCACCTTCGGCACCGCGCCGCCCTTCGGCTTGCCGTTCACCCACTCGTGGTACACCGCCCCGCAGTCGCCCGTGGTCAGGTCCGCGATGCCGTAGCTGTCCAGAATCTGAATCTCATACAACCCGTGCAGGTAGACGCCGGAGTTCGCGCCCCGCGGGATCATGAATTCGAGATACAGCTCGATGTCGCCGAATTTCTCGTCCGTGACGAAGTTCTGCGTGCGGCCCCCTTTGCCGTTGATCATGCGGTCGCCGGAATCGCCCGTGAAGCTGAGGGCCTTGGGGCTGTACATGCGGTCGAAGCGGATGCCCCGCGCGGCCGCCCATTCGTGCGGCTTGGTGGCATCCACGGCGTGCCAGCCTTTCAGATCCGTGCCGTTCAGCAGCGGCTTCCAGCCGGACTCGGTGAGGTAGGGCGGGTCCTGCGCCAGCGCGGCCAGGCCAAGAGCGATCAGCAGAAATGCGGCTCGGATCATGCGGGTATTATTTCACTTCGCGGGCAAAATTGGAGGTCTCTTCACCGGACCTGCCCGCCGCCCCCGGCCTTCTCGCCGTTCCCTTCCGGCAGCGGCGCCGTATCCACCGTCACCGCCACCACGTGGTACGGTGTCGCCATCTGCGGATCCGGCACGAACCATCCTGTGCCCTGCGAGTTCAGCACCTCGAAGTAATACTGCAGATCCCAGCGGGCATCCACCTCCGCGCCGGGAATGGTGAAGACGGCGCGCTGCGGCGGTGCCTCGGCCGTCTTCCAGGCCGCGAGTTGATTCAGCGGCCGGTAATGGAGCCGGACGGCGGTCACCTCGCTCACTGGCCAGACCCGCAGCGCGAGAGTCAGCGCCTTGCCGGCGGTGGCCGCCTTCGGCGCGGCGTGATCGAGTCCGGGGCGCGCCACGGGTCGCGGCCAGCGCTCCCCCACCCGCCGCTCCGGCCCGCCCTGCACCAGCACACCGCTGATCCGCCACGCGCCGTCCGGCATGGCCACATCCAGGACGCCGCCGCTCGCCGCCAGCGTCCGGGTCTCGTCCGTCCCGTCGGGCTTCAGCAGCACCACCCGGTACGCCCCATCCTCCGCCTTCACGCGAAACACCTGCGGCCCCGCGCCAGCAATGAAATCCCCCATCAGCGCGTGCCGCGGCAGGCGGCCCGGCTCCGAAGCGACCCCGCGCACCTCCCGATAAGGCGACAGCGGCAGCGCCACGGCCTCCCGCGGCTCCTGCCCCAGCCAGCCCGCCTGCGCGCCCTCCCGCCATGCCGTCTCCGGCGCCACCGCCTGAAAGCCCGGCTCGACGTTGTTGGCGACAACGGAACGCGTCTGGCGGTAGCCGGGAGATTTCGGCTCCTGCACGGCACCGCCGAAATCGAAGCCGGAACGGACCGGGCCGTACTTCTCGAACCGCGCCACGCGCTCCTCCAGCAGCTTCATGTCGTGTTCCAGGTAAGGCAGCCTGTCCTTCCAGTGGCCCACGTCGTCCGGCCCGAAGGCCATCTCCGCCGGGTAGAGCCCCGTGGTGAGTTCCACCAGTTCCTGCCACGTGCGCAGCGCGCCGCCGGCTTCGCGCCGCGCCGCATACAGCGCCGTGCCGTCGCCGGTGGCTTCGAACCACGCCAGGTGATCGGCCGCCATCTGCCGGCGGCCGTGGAAGCGGGCCAGCAGCGCCAGCGCCTGCAAATCCGGCTTCGTGCCCAGCCACTCCCGGTGCGCGTCGCCCAGCACGCGCTGCGCGCCCTCCACCGCCTGCTCGGTCTCCAGCGCCCACTCGTGCAGGCGCGCCGCGGTCTCCACCGCGCGCTGCTTGGCCGAGGTCCGCCCCTGCAGGCGGTTGGTTGTGTTCTCCTCGAAGGACGCCACCATGCGCCAGTCGCTCGGGCGGACCTCTTGGTAGGAGTCCAGCAGCCCGCCGGGGTTCACCTCCGGCCAGATGTACATGTTCGGGTCGGCCAGGTGGACGGCGACGATCTCGTTCAGCACCTTGCTGGCCGAGCGGGTGGCCCGCAGCACGTCCGCGCCGGCTGCGCCGAAGCGCCGCTCGAACTCGCCCGTCCAAAGCTGCTCCGGCTCGCCCGGGTTGTAGCTGAGCCGGCCCCACAGCAGGTAGAACAGCCAGTAGCGCTCCCACTCCCACTTCCAGAAAACCCGCTTCTTCTGCGATGCGTCGAAAACGCCCCACTGGCCCGGCCGGTTGCCGAAGCCTTTCTGCGCCAGCGGCGGGTCCATCTCGAAGCCGGCCGCGCCGCTCATCGTGAAGGTGGGCACCGCGCGCCGCACGTAATCCGGATCGCCCCACAGCAGCAGCCGGTGCGAGCCCAGGCCCCATAGCTCCCAATAGAACTGCCACGCCCGGTCGCGGTCGGAGACCCCCGGCTTCTCCAGAAAGTCGAGGAACGAATAGTTCGGCCACGTCTCCGCGGGCGGGTAGGGACGCCCAAGGTGCTCGGCCCAGTACTTGCTCGACAGGCGCAGGGGCACCTGGGCCTCGAGGGCGGCCTGGAACAGCCCCTCCTGCATCAGCCAGCCGCGCAGGTCCAGGTGCACCAGCCGGCCGCACTCGCGCAGCGCACGGAACACCCAGTCGCGATAAAAGGCCGTCTGCCGCGCCGCCGGGATGCCGGACTCCGAGTTGGTCCGCATCTGCACCCCGCGGATGCCCGGGCACGCCGCCAGCACCATCTTCAACGCGGCGTAAGAGTAGGGTCCGATATTGTCCGGTGGCAGCCCCTCCACGGAAGGCTCCATGCCGCGCTGCACGTCGTGCTCCCAGATGCCCAGTACGAAATCCACGCCGTAGTCCGCCGCCGTCTGCGCGATGGAGCGCAGCGTCGCCAGGTTGCGCTCCCGCTCCTCGTCGCTCAGCCCCTTGGCCCGGACCTCCGGAAATTCGGGCACGCGCACCCAGAACGGGTACGGCGGCGCCAGGTAGGCCGTCTGGTGCGCGAACACCAGCGTGAAGCGGTTGAAGCGGTTGCGCGCCAGCATCTGGAAAAACGCCTGCCAGTGCTCGCGGTCGTGGTACCAGCCCGCTTCCAGTTCCGCGTTATGGACAAACCAGCGGATGCCGCGGATGGGCGTGGCGGGCTCTCCTTTGGCCTGCGAAAGCCGCCCCTGCCGGCGGATCTGCGCGGCCGCCTCCAGCAGCCCGTACATCAAACCGCGCTGGCTGCCGCCGCGGATGATGTTCCCCAGAATCGAGAATCCGTCGTGCGGCAGCACCATCGAGTATTCGGTGAGAATCGGCAGCCGCTGGCGGCTGAGCCCGCGCTGCTCCATGGCCGCGCGCAGCTCGGAAAGCCCGAACTCGGCCGGCCCGCCGGCCCGCGCGGGCCCGGCTGCGGCCAGCGCCGCCAGCAGCGCCAGCGGCCGGATGACAAAGTGTGGCAGGTTCAACCCCACGATGATATCCTGACCTGCACCATTCTCTGGAGCATCCCCATGACCCTGGCCGAAACCATGCACCTGCTCGAGTCTCTCGGCACGGCTCAAAATCAATTACTGCCTGGCGGACCTCCTCGCCCGCTATGCCGCCGCTTCCCCCCTCGCGGCGAAGAAGCGCGCGCGGTGGATGAAGTCCCCCGCGGAGTTCGTCGCGCAAGCCGGCTGGACCATGCTCGCCGTCGCCGCTATGAAGGACCCATCCCTGACCGACGCCGAACTCGAAGTGCACTGGCCCACATCGAGAAGCACATCCACAAAGCGAAGAACCGCGTGCGCCACGCCATGAACAGCGCCCTCATCGCCATCGGCATGCGCAACCCGCGCCTCGAACAACTGGCCCTGGCGGCCGCCGCGCGCATCGGCAAGGTGAAGGTGGACCACGGCGAGACGGACTGCAGGACGCCCGGCGCGTCGTCCTACATCCTCAAAGCCGCGGCGCGCGCGAAAGGCGGCGCCCGGGCGAAGCAGGAGTAGTTTTCGCTTGCGCCGCCGCCGGTTCGGTGTCATGTTCTTGCCATGAGGTCCGGAACCCTGTGGGGGGCGGCCCTGTTCTGCCTCGCCCCCAACCTGGCCGCCGATCACCGGCTGACCGCCACCAAGGAACACCTGTGGGGCATGGAGTCGCTCATCCAGGCCGCCATCCAGGAACAGAACGTGCCGCTCGACCTCCTGCCTTCCGGCGAGCGCTCGCGCTACCGCATCTTCATGTTTCCGCGCTTCGGCTCCCGCTCCACCTGGCTGCTCTACCGCAAGGCCACCGGCCGCAGCGAGGACACCACGCTGGAACTCTACGATCCGCGCCGCCGCGAATCGCTCGCCGTGCACGAGTTCCGCCTGGACGCCGACGAGACCGTCCGGCGCCGCGCCGCCCACGAGTTCGTCCGCCGCATCAAAGAGGAGCTTCGGACCCCTTGACACCATAAGCGGGCGCTCGATAGGTTAGCGTTCGCCATGCAACGCCGTCACTTTTTCGCCGGAGCCTTCACCGCGGCCGCGGCCGCGCGCGTCCAGGGTGCCAACGACCGCCTCCGCCTCGGCGTCATCGGCCTCGGTGGCCGCGCCCGCTGGCTGCTCCAGAACGAGGAGTTTCCCAACGCCGGCTTCGCCGCCTTCGCCGATTGCTTCCTGCCCCAGTGCGAACGCGCCGCCGCCATCCGGCCCTCCTACAAATCCGCCGCCCACTACCAGGACTACCGCCGCCTGCTCGACCAGCAGAAGCTCGACGCCGTCTTCGTCGAAACCACCACCCACGCCCGCGTCCTCATCGCCATCCACGCCCTCCAGGCCGGCCTCGACGTCTACGCCGAAAAACCCCTCACCCTCACCATCGAGGAAGGCCGCATCCTCGAGCGCGCCGTCCGCCGCTACAACCGTGTGCTGCAGACCGGCACCCAGCAGCGCTCCATCCCGATCAACGCCTGGGCCAGCAGGTTCGTCCGCGAGGGCGGCCTCGGCAAAATCCGCGAGGTGGTGGCCTGCAACTTCGAGCCGCCCAAGCGCTGGAAGCCCCAGCCCGCCCAGCCCATGCCCGACGGCTTCGACTGGGACCAGTGGTGCAACCAGACCGAACTCCGCCCCTACCACCGCGACCTCCAGACCCGCTGGTCCTGGTGGTGGGACTACGACGACGGCGGCCAGAGCTGGGGCGTCTCCGGCTGGGGCACCCACGCCCTCGACCAGGTGCAGTGCGCCCTCGGCACCGACGACACCGGCCCCGTCGAGATCTGGCCCGAAGGCCGCCCCCCGGAGGGCGCCCCCGAAGAGGTCCCCGTCCTGCTCCGCTACGCCTCCGGCACCATCCTCAAGTGCACCGGCCCGAAGCGCCCCGACCACTCCGACCTCGGCGCCATTTTCTTCGGCGAGAAAGGCACCCTCGAAATCAAGCGCGGCGCCATAGCCTCCAACCCCGGCGGCCTCATCAAGGACAAGCCCGCCGGCACCGCCGAAGGCCCCGGCGAGGACAAGTGGCACATCGAGAACTTCCTCGATTGCATCCGCACCCGCAAGCGGCCCAACGCGGACGTCGAAATCGGCCACCGCTCCACCTCCCTCTGCCACCTCATCACCATCTGCCGCGACCTCGGCCGCAAGCTCCAGTGGGATCCCCGCGCCGAGCGCTTCGTCAACGACGCCGAGGC
>DAHVTI010000042.1 GCA_027324255.1 Bryobacterales bacterium
TTCAGGAGTTCCTCTCGCCGCGCGAGCAGCCCTCGCGCGAGCGTTACGCCCGCCCCGGCCACAGCGTCGCCGCCACGCTGCTCACCGCCGTGCTGCTCTACCGCGATGTTTCGGGCAGCCTGCTCACCGTGGCGTGGGGCATTCAGGGCGTGGTACTGCTGGCCGCCGGCTTTCCGCTGCGCGAGCGCGTGCTGCGGCTCTCCGGATTGTGCGCGCTGCTGGTCTGCATAGGGAAGCTCTTCTTCCACGACCTGCGGCACCTGGAGACCCTGCCGCGCATCCTCTCCTTCATGGCGCTCGGCCTGATCCTGCTGGCCGTCTCGTGGATCTACACGCGCTACCGAGAGCGCCTCAGGAGGCTGCTGTGAAGCCGCGCGTCCTCTCTGCCGCCGCGGTCGCGCTGCTGGCCGCGGCCGGACTGCTGGTCCATGTGGGCAAGGCCCACGAAGGGCAAAGCCTCGAAGCCGTGGCCACGCTGTGGGGCGATGTCTTTCGGGATGCCAGCCATGCCGCTTCCGCGCCGTTTCACGTCTCCGCCGCCCAGGAGATCCGGCTGGGCAACCAACTCGCCGCGAACGTGCGCGCGACATACCGCGTCGATGCCGCCCATCAGCCCGCCGTCCTGCGCATCGGCGCGCGCCTTGCCGCGCAGGCGGACTCTCGCGTGCCCTTCACCTTCCTGGCCATCGACGAGCCCTCCATCAACGCCTTCGCCCTGCCCGGCGGCCACGTCTTCGTCACCCGCGGCCTCGCCGCTTTCGTGCGCGGCGACGACGAACTCGCCGCGGTCATCGGCCACGAGATGGCGCACATTGAACTGCGCCACTGCCTGGACGGCCACCGCTACGAAGCCGTGATGTCCCGTCTGGGCGCGGCCGGCGCAGGGGAACTGATGGACGCCATGCAGAGCGCCCTCGCCATTTCCTATAGCCGGGAACAGGAGTTTGAGGCTGACGCGCGCGGCGTGGCGCTGGCCTCGCAGGCAGGCTACGATCCCAAGGCCGCGCCCGCCCTCTTCCGCCGCCTCGCCGCCGCGGAGCCTCAGCCGCGCGAGGGCTGGCTCGCCCCCTATCTCGAATCGCACCCCGCCGCCCTGGAGCGCGCCGCCCGCCTCGACCGCTGGCCTCAGTTCAGGTAGAACGTGCGATACAGCGAGTCGCGCTGCTTCGGAATGAAGCCCGCGTCGCGGATGATCCGCCGCAGCTCTTCCTCGCTGGCCCGGTGGTGCGCGCCGGCCGCGCTGACCACGTTCTCCTCGATCATGATCGAGCCCACGTCGTTGCCGCCGAACCGCAACCCCACCTGGCACGTCTTCAAGCCCTGCGTCACCCACGACGACTGCACGTTGACGATGTTTTCGAGGTACAGCCGCGAAATGGCCAGCGTCTTCAGATACTCGACGCCCGTCGCCTCTTCCTTCACGCTGCGGCCCAGCGACGTGTTCTCCCTTTGGAACGACCACGGGATGAAGGCCGTGAACCCGCCCGTCTCCTCCTGGATCCGCCGCACCACCTCCAGGTGATTCACGCGCTGCTCGATGGTCTCGCCGCAGCAGAACATCATGGTGGCCGTGGTGCGCATGCCCAGGCGGTGGGCCGCCAGGTGGACGTCGATCCACTCCTGCGTGCCGCACTTCAGCCGCGAGATCCGCTGCCGCACTTCGTCGTCGAGGATCTCCGCCCCGCCGCCCGGAATGGAATCGAGCCCGGCGCCGCGCAGCCGCGCGATGGTGGCGGTCAGGCTCAGCCCGCTCACTTCGGCGATGCAGGTGATCTCGGGCGCCGAGAAGCAGTGCAGCCACACATTGGGGAACCGCGCCTTGATGGCGCGCAGCAGGTCCTCGTACCACTCGATCTTGAGGTCCGGGTTCAGCCCGCCCTGCATCAGGATGCCAGTGCCGCCCAGGTCCACCGTCTCCTGGATTTTTGCGCAGATAGTCTCGTGGTCCAGCACGTAGCCTTCCTGGTGGCCCATCGGCCGGTAGAAGGCGCAGAAGCTGCAATACTCCGTGCAGAAGTTCGTGTAGTTGATGTTGCGGTCGATGATGTAGCTGACGATCCCGTGCGGGTGCAGCTTGCGGCGCAGCGCGTCGGCGGCGATGCCGATGCCGATCAGATCGTCGCTGCGGAACAGGTCAACGGCTTCCTGCTGCGTCATCATTTTGGACTCGCGCCTCCGTGAGCGGCGCCGCCGCGTCCAGTTCCCGCACCAGGCTCAGGTACTGCGCCAGCCCCTGCTGCTCCTCGGGACCCAGGTGGAACCAGACGTTGCGGGTGAGGTATTGGTGGACCAGCTCTTCCCCAAAACCCCTTCTCTCCGCTTCTGTCTTAATGATAGCGTCAAGCTCGCCCAACCCGTACTGCCGCGAGGCTTCCAGGATCCCCGCCAGCTCCGGCCAGGCCGCCACGCCGCGGCCCGCCCAGACGGCGAACACCATCGGCAACCCGGTCAACTCGGCCCATTCGCGGCCCAGGTCCAGGCAGGGCAGGTCCACCTCCGAGGGGTCGATGGCCAGGGCCGGGTCCCCGATCACCAGAGCCGCGTCCGCCTCCTCCAGCATTCGCGTTAGGTCCGGCTCCATCGGGATCAACTCCGGCCGCACCCCGTAGCGCTTCCACAGGATGATCCGCGCCAGTTGCACCGACGTCCGCGACCCCAGGTCCACCGCCAGCGTCCGGACCTCCTCCAGCGGCCGCCGCGCGATCAGGTAGATGCTGCGAACATCCCCCCGGCAGGCGATGCAGACGTCGGAGACGATCTCCAGGCCGTGGCGGTACATCTCGATCACCGGCACCAACCCCACGTCGGCGTCTCCCGCCGCCGTCCGGTCCGCGCAGATGGAAGGAATTGCGAAAGTAAGGTCCAGTAGCCCTTTTTGTGGTCCGTTCAGCGCACCCCAAACCAGGGGACTCGTGTTTAAGTAGGAGACGGCGCATACCCTGGGTTTGCGTTGAGCCTGGGCAGTGGGCCCAGGCTGAAATGGAGGAGCTACGATCAAATCCGAGTTTACCATTACCACCGGCCTAAGCCGTCCTGGTCCTGG